>NZ_JBSFXG010000007.1:0-277067 GCF_053595235.1 Streptomyces sp. NPDC002520
CCCCCACGGACGCCGCCCTGGCCGCCGACCTCGCGCTGCCGATCGAGGAGCTGGAGCTCACGGTCCGCTCCTACAACTGCCTCAAGCGTGAGGGCATCCACTCCGTGGGTGAACTCGTCGCGCGCTCCGAGGCCGACCTCCTGGACATCCGCAACTTCGGTGCGAAGTCCATCGACGAGGTCAAGGCGAAGCTGGTCGGCATGGGCCTGGCCCTCAAGGACAGCCCGCCCGGGTTCGACCCCACCGCCGCCGCCGACGCCTTCGGCGCCGACGACGACGCAGACGCCGGGTTCGTCGAGACCGAGCAGTACTGACAGCTCGGGACCGACTGCCGGTTCCTGGCCGCGGGTGCGCTGTGCCTGATCGCGCAGTTCCCCGCGCCCCTTCCGGGGCGCCCCTTCGGGGACGCCCCGGATCTTCGACGGGCAACCGCCCGCTCGGATACTGACTCCGGTACCTGACACGGCCGGGGCAGACACACAGGAGAAGAACAATGCCGAAGCCCGCCAAGGGTGCCCGTCTGGGCGGCAGCGCCGCGCACGAGAAGCTGCTCCTCGCGAACCTTGCGAAGAGCCTCTTCGAGCACGGCCGTATCACCACCACCGAGGCGAAGGCCCGCCGCCTGCGCCCGTACGCCGAGCGTCTGGTCACCAAGGCGAAGAAGGGCGACCTTCACAACCGCCGTCAGGTGCTCCAGGTGATCACGGACAAGAGCATCGTCCACACGCTCTTCACCGAGATCGGCCCGCGCTACGAGAACCGTCCGGGTGGCTACACCCGCATCACCAAGATCGGTAACCGCCGTGGCGACAACGCGCCCATGGCTGTCATCGAGCTGGTCGAGGCTCTGACGGTGCAGCAGAAGGCCGTGGGTGAGGCCGAGGCCGCCACCAAGCGTGCGGTCAAGGAAGCCGACGAGGCCCAGGTCGAGACGACCGAGGCCGCCGAGGCTCCCGCCGAGGAGTCGAAGGACGCGTAAGCGTTCTGCCGGGGACTGCCGGCCGGCTGCTGCGGCAGCGTCGTGGCCGGTCGCGCGGTTCCCCGCGCCCCTTTAGGGCGTTGGCGGGTCCGTTCCTTTTCCAGGGGCGGGCCCGCTTTTTCGTACCTGAGAGGATTTCTGTGTGAGTGACGAAGCACAGCCCGGTCATGTCCGTATCCGCCTCGACCTGTCCTACGACGGCACCGACTTCCACGGCTGGGCCAAGCAGGCCGGCGGCAGGCGGACCGTGCAGGGGGAGATAGAGGACGCCCTGCGCACGGTGACCCGTACGAAGGACACGACGTACGAGCTGACCGTGGCCGGGCGGACCGACGCCGGTGTGCACGCGCGCGGCCAGGTGGCCCATGTGGATCTGCCCGTGGAGCTGTGGGCCGAGCACCGGGAGAAGCTGCTGAAGCGGCTGGCCGGCCGGCTGTCCAAGGACGTGCGGGTCTGGAGCCTGACCGAGGCCCCGGAGGGCTTCAACGCGCGGTTCTCCGCGATCTGGCGGCGCTACGCCTACCGCGTCACCGACAATCCGGGCGGCGTCGACCCGCTGCTGCGGGGCCATGTGCTCTGGCACGACTGGCCGCTCGACGTGGACGCGATGAACGAGGCCGCGCGGGAGCTGCTCGGGGAACACGACTTCGCCGCGTACTGCAAGCGGCGCGAGGGCGCGACCACGATCCGCACCCTGCAGGAGCTGAGCCTGGAGCGGGGCACCGACGGGGTCATCACGGCCACCGTCCGGGCCGACGCCTTCTGCCACAACATGGTGCGCTCGCTGATCGGCGCACTGCTCTTCGTCGGCGACGGCCACCGGGACCCGAAGTGGCCCGGGAAGGTGCTGGCCGCGAGGGTACGGGACTCCGCCGTGCATGTCGTGCGGCCGCACGGGCTGACGCTGGAGGAGGTCGGTTACCCCGCCGACGAGCTGCTGGCCGCCCGGAACCGGGAGGCCCGGAACAAGCGCTCGCTCCCGACGGCGGGGTGCTGCTGAGCTACTGGTTCGCCGCCGCGGAGGCCTGGGCCTGGCCGCGGCGGTAGATCTGGTTGAAGGTGAACTCGGCCAGGTCGTCGCCGGTGCGGAAGACCTGCGTGTCCTTCTTCGTCACGTCCTTGGCGCTGGTGAAGCCGCTGATCGTGAAGTAGGCGTAGCGGCCGACGGCGTTTCGCGTCGACCGGCAGAACGCCCCGGCGCAGAAGGGCTTGACGCCCTTGCCGGACAGCGAGCGCACGATGCTGCTGTCGTTGGTCTGGGACTTGGCCTTCGCGGCCTGGGCCTGGGTGTCGAAGACGGCGACGCCGACGGTGACGGCGATGTCGCCGTCGGTGTAGGTGGCGCGGATCAGGCGGGTGCAGCCGTTCGAGGTGAGGATCTTCGGCAGGGTGCCGCCCGTGGCCGAGGCGCAGCTGCCGGTGTCGGCCGTGGCGCCCTTCTTGTACACCGTGCTGTTCATGGTCAGCCGGGTGCCGGGGAACAGGGTGTCGGCGCTCAGCGGCGCCTTGTCCTTCCCGGCGCTGGATATGAAGTCCTTCGGGTCCAGCGGGGGCGGTGCGCTGGTCGGGGCGAAGGACGGCGCCGTGGCCGTGCCGCTCGGCAGCGAGGCGCTGGCGGGCAGGTCACCGGGGTTGCCCGAGGCCTTGTTGTCGCTGTTCGCGGAGACGACGGCCATGGCGACGGCCGTGCCGACCGCGATCGTGGCCAGTGCGCCGCCTCCGATGAACAGCAGCCTGCGCCGCTTGTTGCGACTCGCCGAGGCATCGGCGAGCGCGGCCCAGTCCGGGGTGCCGTCGTCGCCGCCGCTCCAGGGCTGCTGGGAATTCGGTTTCCAGGGATCCCACTGAGACTGGGGTCCCCCCTGCCCGTAACTCATGGGGCGCATCTTAGACGGGGGTCGCACGATGGAGGGACGGGTCTGCCCGGATGCCGTTTTTGTCTGTCGGCATGCCTCGTTTTGACCCGTCAGGGGGCATCCAGGTAATCTGCTTCTTCGTTGTGTATTGGCTTGCTCATTCTCACGGGACGGGCCCTTACACCGGTCCACCGGGCCGATGACCAGCGATCAGCACACGGTTGCGTCACCGTGGTGCGGTCGAGGCTGTCGTGATCGTTTCGGTGACCTGTTCAGGACCATTCACTCGAAGCGAAGGCTACGAACCGTGCGTACGTACAGCCCCAAGCCCGGCGATGTGACGCGCCAGTGGCACGTCATCGACGCCCAGGACATTGTCCTGGGCCGTCTCGCCACCACCGCCGCGTCCCTTCTGCGGGGCAAGCACAAGCCGATCTACGCGCCCCACGTCGACACCGGTGACTTCGTCATCATCATCAACGCCGACAAGGTGCACCTGTCCGGCAACAAGCGGACCCAGAAGATGGCGTACCGCCACTCCGGCTACCCGGGTGGTCTGCGCTCCGTCCGTTACGACGAGCTGCTGGACAAGAACCCCGAGAAGGCCATCGAGAAGGCCGTCAAGGGCATGCTCCCCAAGAACACGCTGGGCCGTCAGATGCTCTCGAAGCTGAAGGTCTACAAGGGTGACGTGCACCCGCACGCTGCGCAGCAGCCGGTGCCGTTCGAGATCACCCAGGTCGCGCAGTAAGTCCGGCCACCCCCTAAGACCGAAGAGAATCTGAGGAGAATCGTGGCCGAGACCACTGTTGAGCAGCCGGTCGAAGAGACTGAGCTCGTCGACATCGACAGCTACACCACCGAGTCCGAGGACGTCGTGGAGGGTGAGTACACCTCCGAGTCCCTCGCCTCGCGCTTCGGTGAGCCCCAGCCGGCCGCCGGCCTGGGCCGTCGCAAGAACGCCATCGCCCGCGTCCGGATCGTTCCGGGCACCGGCAAGTGGAAGATCAACGGTCGCACCCTCGAGGACTACTTCCCGAACAAGGTGCACCAGCAGGAAGTCAACGAGCCCTTCAAGGTGCTCGAGCTCGAGGGCCGTTACGACGTCATCGCCCGCATCGCGGGTGGCGGTGTCTCCGGTCAGGCCGGTGCGCTCCGTCTCGGTGTCGCCCGTGCGCTGAACGAGGCCGACGTCGACAACAACCGCGGCCCGCTCAAGAAGGCCGGCTTCCTCAAGCGCGACGACCGTGCGGTCGAGCGCAAGAAGGCCGGTCTCAAGAAGGCCCGCAAGGCTCCGCAGTACAGCAAGCGCTAAACAGCAGCTGCCTGCTCGTACTCCGAACGCCCCGGCGGCACGCCACAGTGCCGTCGGGGCGTTCGTTTATCCCGGACAAGGGCGTATAACGACACAAGACGCTCAACGGCTTGTGTGACCGGATGTCACGGCGCCTGTCATCAGGCTCGGCGGCGTGGACGCTTCCTCAGGAGGACAAGTGGGACGACTCTTCGGCACGGACGGCGTGCGTGGCGTCGCCAACGCGGACCTGACGGCCGAGATGGCGCTCGGCCTGTCCGTCGCGGCTGCGCACGTGCTCGCCGAGGCGGGCACCTTCGAGGGCCACAAGCCGACGGCGGTGGTCGGACGGGACCCGCGCGCGTCCGGGGAGTTCCTGGAGGCGGCCATGGTCGCCGGTCTGGCCAGCGCGGGCGTGGACGTCCTGCGCGTCGGCGTGCTGCCGACGCCGGCGGTGGCGCATCTGACCGGCGCGCTCGGCGCCGACCTCGGCGTGATGCTCTCCGCCAGCCACAACGCCATGCCGGACAACGGCATCAAGTTCTTCGCCCGCGGCGGGCACAAGCTCGCCGACGACCTGGAGGACAGGATCGAGGCGGTGTACGAGTCCCACCGCCACGGCGAGCCCTGGGAGCGGCCCACCGGCGCCGGGGTCGGCCGCGTGCGGTTCTACGACGAGGGCTTCGAGCAGTACGTCGCCCATCTGCTGTCGGTCCTGCCCAACCGGCTGGACGGCCTGAAGATCGTCCTGGACGAGGCGCACGGCGCGGCCGCGGGGGTCTCGCCGGAGGCGTTCTCCCGGGCCGGTGCCGAGATCGTCACGATCGGTACCGAGCCGGACGGCCTCAACATCAACGACGGCTGCGGCTCCACCCACCTGGACAAACTGAAAGCCGCGGTCGTCGAGCACGGCGCGGACCTCGGCATCGCGCACGACGGGGACGCCGACCGCTGTCTGGCCGTGGACCACACCGGCGACGAGGTGGACGGCGACCAGATCCTGGCCGTCCTCGCGCTGGCCCTGCGCGAGCGCTCCGAGCTGCGGGCCGACACCGTCGTCGCCACCGTCATGTCCAACCTCGGTTTCAAGCTGGCGATGGAGCGGGCGGGCATCCGGCTCGTGCAGACCGCGGTGGGCGACCGCTACGTGCTGGAGGAGATGAAGCAGCACGACTACGCCCTCGGTGGCGAGCAGTCCGGGCACGTGATCATCCTCGACCACGCGACCACCGGTGACGGCACGCTGACGGGTCTGCTGCTGGCGGCGCGGGTCGCGCAGACCGGCCGGACGCTGCGGGAGCTGGCCTCGGTCATGGAGCGGCTGCCGCAGGTGCTCGTCAACGTGCCGGACGTGGACAGGACGCGGGTGAAGACCTCGGCCGACCTGGCCGCCGCCGTCGCCGAGGCGGAGCGGGAGCTGGGGTCCACCGGGCGGGTGCTGCTGCGGCCTTCCGGCACCGAGCCGCTGGTGCGGGTGATGGTCGAGGCCGCGGACATCGACCAGGCCCGGACGGTGGCCGGGCGGCTGGCCGACGCGGTGAAGTCGGCGCTCGGCTAGAGCGCCGCCCGCTGTTTCCTGTACCTGGCCCAGAACCACTTCTGGGCCAGCAGGGTCAGGGTGCCGGCCAGGACGATGCCCAGCAGGTTCAGCAGGAGCTGGTACGTCGAGCCGGCCGTCTGGGCCGTGTCGCCGTAGGCGAGGGCCACGGCGGCGTTGGCGGCGGCCGGGACCGTGGTCACGGAGATGGCCACGCCCACCAGGGCGCCCGACTTGGCGGAGGTCAGGGACAGGGTGCCGGCGATGCCGGCGAGGACCGCCACGATGAACGAGAAGGCGTCGGGGGCGTAGACGAACGCCGTGTTGGGGCGCTCGCCCTCCAGGTCGGACCGGTGGAAGAGGTCGACGGCGTCCATGAACACGGTGAAGCCGACCGTCACCGCCATCGCCACGGCGAAGCCCACGAGCAGTGCGGTCAGGGAGCGCAGCGCGAGGCGGGGACGACGCCGCACCAGGGCCGTGCTGAAGCCGGCCAGCGGGCCGAACTCCGGTCCCACCGCCATCGCGCCCACGATCAGGACGGCGTTGTCCAGGACCACACCGCAGGCCGCGATCATCGTGGCCAGCGTGATGAAGGCGACGTAGGTGACCGACAGGGTCGACTCCTCGTGGGTCGCCTCGGTCAGGCCCTCCCAGAGCACCGCGTCCGCGCCCTCGCCCGGCGCCTCGTCCTCGGCCTTGTCGGCGCGCCGGGACAGCGAGAGGTCGATGTCCTCGACGGCGATCGAGCCGGTCTCGTCCAGCCCCAACCGGCGTAGCCCGCCGATGAGTTCGTCGCCCGCCTCGCGTGCCACGTCGCACAGCACGAGGTCCCCGACGGGGTTGCGGGCGGCTGTCGGCAGGACGACGAGGTGGGCGGTACCGATCGTGTCCTCGATCAGCCGCACCACCTCGTCCGTCTTCTCGGCGGGGGTGATCAGGCGCAGATGCAGCATGACGCCTTTCTAACAGGCGTCCGTCGTCTCACAGGCATTCATGGACACGTCACAGCTTGCGCAGTCGCAGCCTCTGCACCTTGTGGTCCGGGCCCTTGCGTACGACGAGGGTGGCGCGGCCGCGGGTGGGGGCGATGTTCTCGACCAGGTTGGGCTGGTTGATCGTCCGCCACAGGGTGCGGGCGTAGTCGAGGGCTTCGTCCTCGGAGACCTGGGTGTACTTGCGGAAGTACGAGTGCGGGTCCTGGAAGGCGGTCTGGCGCAGCTTCGTGAAGCGGCTGAGGTACCAGCGCTCGATGTCCTCGACGCTCGCGTCGACGTACACGCTGAAGTCGAAGAAGTCGGCGAGGCCGACCCGGGTGCGGCCGTCCGTGCCGGGCAGGGCGGGCTGGAGGACGTTCAGGCCCTCGACGATGAGGATGTCGGGCCGGCGCACCGTGAGCTGCTCGCCGCGCACGATGTCGTAGATGAGGTGCGAGTAGACGGGCGCGGACACCTCGTCCTTGCCCGCCTTGATGTCGGCGACGAACCGGGTCAGTGCCCGGCGGTCGTACGACTCGGGGAAGCCCTTGCGCGACATCAGGCCGCGGGCCTCGAGCTCCTTGGTGGGCAGCAGGAAGCCGTCGGTGGTCACGAGTTCCACCCGGGGGTGCTCGGGCCAGCGCGAGAGCAGCGCCTGCAGCAGCCGGGCGACGGTCGACTTGCCCACGGCCACCGAGCCGGCGACGCCTATGACGAACGGGGTGCCGGACTGGGAACCCTGTTCCCCGAGAAAGGTGTTCAGCGCGCTGCGCAGGCCGTCGGTGGCGCCGACGTAGAGGTTGAGCAGCCGGGACAGCGGCAGGTAGATGTCCCGCACCTCGTCCAGGTCGATCACGTCGCCGAGCCCGCGCAGCTTCTCCACCTCCTCCGCGCTCAGTGGCAGCGGCGTCTTGTCCCGCAGCGCGCTCCACTCGGCGCGTGTGAGGTCGACGTAGGGAGTCGCCTCCGGCCTGTGCCGGTGGGCGCTCCGGGGGATCGAGGAGACCGGTGAGATCACAGTCCATTGTTAACGGAGTTTGAACAGGGCGGTGGGGTGGGGTGCGTCACGTGGGACCGCGCACTTGTTGCGGTCCGGGACCTTCGTACCCCGGTGTGAATTTCCGATTTCGGGCACGCGGTGAACGTTTTGACGGGCTTGTTGATCGTAGGCTGCCGTTCATGTGCGGAATTGTGGGATACGTGGGATCTCAGTCGGCGCTGGATGTCGTGATGGCCGGGCTCAGGCGGCTGGAGTACCGGGGGTACGACTCGGCGGGCGTGGCCGTGCAGGCGGACGGGGGGCTGGCCGCGGCGAAGAGGGCCGGGAAACTGGTCAATCTGGAGAAGGAGTTGGCCGGCCGCCCGCTGCCGACGGGCTCGACGGGCATCGGTCACACACGGTGGGCCACGCACGGAGGCCCCACGGACGCGAACGCGCATCCGCATCTGGACAACGCGGGGCGCGTGGCCGTCGTCCACAACGGGATCATCGAGAACTTCGCCGTGCTGCGGGCCGAACTGGCCGAGCGGGGCCACGAACTGGTCTCCGAGACGGACACCGAGGTCGTCGCGCATCTGCTGGCCGAGGAGTTCTCCCGGACCGCCGACCTCGCGGAGGCGATGCGGCTCGTGTGCCGGCGCCTGGAGGGCGCGTTCACCCTGGTCGCCGTCCACGCGGACGCGCCGGACGTGGTCGTGGGCGCGCGCCGCAACTCCCCGCTGGTGGTGGGCGTCGGCGAGGGCGAGGCGTTCCTCGCCTCCGACGTCGCCGCGTTCATCGAGCACACCCGCTCGGCCGTCGAACTGGGCCAGGACCAGGTGGTGGAACTGCGCCCGGACGGCGTCACGGTGACCGGCTTCGACGGCCGCCCCGCCGACGTGCACTCCTACCACGTCGACTGGGACGCCTCCGCCGCCGAGAAGGGCGGCTACGACTACTTCATGCTCAAGGAGATCGCCGAGCAGCCCAAGGCGGTCGCCGACACCCTCCTCGGACGCATCGACGCGGCCGGCTCGCTGACCCTGGACGAGGTCCGCATCACCCCGCCCGAACTGCGCGAGCTGGACAAGGTCGTCATCGTCGCCTGCGGCACGGCCTTCCACGCGGGCCTGATCGCCAAGTACGCCATCGAGCACTGGACGCGGATCCCGTGCGAGGTGGAGCTGGCGAGCGAGTTCCGCTACCGGGACCCGATCCTGGACGGACGGTCCCTGGTCATCGCCATCTCCCAGTCCGGCGAGACCATGGACACCCTGATGGCGCTGCGGCACGCGCGCGAGCAGGGCTCGAAGGTCCTCGCCATCTGCAACACCAACGGCTCGACCATTCCCCGCGAGTCGGACGCGGTGCTGTACACGCACGCCGGGCCCGAGATCGCGGTCGCGTCCACCAAGGCGTTCCTGACCCAGCTGGTGGCGTGCTACTTGGTCGCCCTGTACCTGGGCCAGGTGCGCGGCACCAAGTGGGGCGACGAGATCCGCGCCGTCATCCGGGACCTCTCGCAGATCTCGGGCGCGGTCGAGCGGGTCCTCGGGACCATGGAGCCCGTACGCGCCCTCGCGCGCTCCCTCGCCGGCAAGGACACCGTGCTGTTCCTGGGCCGGCACGTCGGATACCCGGTCGCTCTCGAAGGCGCCCTCAAGCTGAAGGAGCTGGCGTACATGCACGCCGAGGGCTTCGCGGCGGGCGAGCTGAAGCACGGTCCGATCGCCCTGATCGAGAAGGACCTGCCGGTGGTCGTGGTCGCGCCCTCGCCCCGGGGGCGGTCCGTCCTCCACGACAAGATCGTGTCCAACATCCAGGAGATCCGGGCCCGGGGAGCGCGGACCATCGTGATCGCGGAGGAGGGGGACGAGGCGGTCGCGCCGTACGCGGACCACCTGATCCGGATCCCGGCCACGCCGACCCTGCTGCAGCCGCTCGTGGCCACGGTGCCGCTCCAGGTGTTCGCGTGCGAGCTGGCGACGGCGCGCGGCAACGAGGTGGACCAGCCCCGGAACCTGGCGAAGTCGGTGACGGTGGAGTGAGCGGTGCCCGGGGGGGCGAGGAGAGCTGAGGGAGTGAGGAGAGCCGAGGGAGTGAGGGGAAGGGCGAACGGCCGCCGTGTGCCGTTCGCCGTCCGCTCGGGTGCGGGCGCGGCCGTAGGCTGCCCGGTATGAGCATCATCGGGGTCGGGATCGACGTGGCCGAGATCGAGCGGTTCGACGCGGCGCTGGAGCGTACGCCGGGGCTGGCCCAGCGCCTGTTCCTGGAGAGCGAGTTGCTGCTGGACAGCGGGGAGCGGCGCGGTATCGCCTCGCTCGCGGCGCGGTTCGCGGCCAAGGAGGCCGTGGCCAAGGCGCTGGGCGCGCCGTCCGGGCTGCTCTGGACCGACGCCGAGGTGTACGTCGAGGACAGCGGGCAGCCCCGGTTGCGGGTGAAGGGGACCGTGGCCGCGCGGGCGGCGGAGCTGGGCGTGCAGTCGTGGCACGTGTCGCTCAGCCACGACGCGGGGGTCGCGTCGGCGGTGGTGGTCGCCGAGGGGTAGCGACCCGCGTGCGGTCCGGCCGGCTTCCGGGGGAGACTCGGACGTATGCGTACTGCGTACAGCGTGGAGACGGTGAGGGCGGCCGAGCGGGCGTTGATGGCAAGGCTTCCGGAGGGTGCGCTCATGCAGCGGGCCGCCGCCGGACTGGCCGCGGCCTGCGCGGAGTTTCTCGGGCGGGTGTACGGAAGCCGGGTCGTGCTGCTCGTCGGCAGCGGGGACAACGGCGGGGACGCGCTGTACGCCGGGGCCCGGCTGGCGCGGCGCGGGGCGGGGGTCACCGCCGTGCTGCTGGCGCCCGACCGCGCTCACGCCGGGGGACTGGCGGCCCTGCGGCGGGCCGGAGGGTCCGTCGTCGCGGCCGTCGACGCGGCTGCCGAGCGGGTGGTCTTGGCCGCCGACCTGGTCGTGGACGGGATCGTCGGGATCGGCGGGCGGGGCGGACTGCGGGCCGACGCCGAGCGGTTGGCCGCGGTCGTCGAGCGGTCCGGGGCCCGTGTCGTCGCCGTGGATCTGCCCAGCGGGATCGATGCGGACACGGGGGAGGTGCGCGGGACGGCTCTCCCGGCCGATCTCACCGTCACCTTCGGGACGTGCAAACCGGGGCTGCTGATCGATCCCGGGCGGGAGTACGCCGGGGTCGTGCGCCTGGTCGACATCGGGCTCGAACTGCCCGCCGACGCGGACCTGGAGTCCTTGCAGCACGCCGACGTGGCGCGGCTGTTGCCCGTGCCCGCGGCGGAGAGCGACAAGTACCGGCGGGGGGTCGTCGGTATCGCCGCCGGGTCCGCGCGGTACCCGGGGGCCGCCGTGCTCGCCGTCTCCGGGGCCCTGCGGGGCGGGGCCGGGGCCGTACGGTACGTCGGACCCGCCGGGGACGCCGTCATCGCGCGGTTCCCGGAGACCCTCGTGTCCGACCGGGGAGCGGCCAAGGCCGGACGCGTGCAGGCGTGGGTCGTCGGGCCCGGCGCCGGGGACGACGCGGAGAGCGTCGCCGAGGTGCTCGGGACGGACGTGCCGGTGCTGCTGGACGCCGACGGGCTGCGGCTGGCGGAGCGGGACGCGGTGCGCGGACGCACGGCGCCGACCCTGATGACGCCGCACGCCGGGGAGGCGGCGGCCCTGCTGGGGGTGCGCCGCGAGGAGGTCGAGGGGGCGCGGCTGGCCGCCGTACGGGAGCTGGCGGCCGTGTACCGGTCGACCGTGCTGCTGAAGGGGTCGTCCACCCTGGTGGCCGACTTCGAGGGCGGCGCGGTACGGGTCAACGCGACGGGAACCGCGTGGCTCGCCACGGCGGGCAGCGGGGACGTGCTGTCGGGGCTCGCCGGGTCGCTGCTGGCCTCCGGGCTGTCCGCGCGGGACGCCGGAAGCGTGGCGGCCTATCTGCACGGCCTCGCCGGGCGGTTCGCCTCGGAGGGAGCGCCGGCGGGGGCGCATGACGTCGCGGCGCGGATTCCGGAGGCGTGGAGGGACGTTCGACGAGGGTGAGGGGGAGGCGGCGTGGCCGCCGGCCCGGCGACGGCCCGGGGGTCCGTCACCGTGCCCCTGGGGCGAGGGGTTCGGGAACGAGTGGCTGACGGCCCGATCGTCCTTGACCCGGGTCCGCCCCTCGGGTGACCCGTCCGCGCGGCGTCCCGGATCCGCGGAAGCCGCGCGTTTGGCTGACCGCGTGATCAGCGGACGAACCACCCCCCGGCTCAACCGCGTACGGCAGTATTTACCCGACCGCCGGTTCCTACGGCTGCGTCACCCCGGAACTCGCCGATGCCCGCACGCTGCGCGGCGTGCTGAAGAAGGGGAACCGGGTGCACGTGTGGGGGCGGCGACCGGGCAGCTGGAAGACACCGTCGATGAGTGCGACCGGGGGGCTGTCCGAGCCCTCTGAGAGACTGGGGGCGCCATGAGTGAGACTTCAGCTGTGCCGACCGCGCATCTGCGTGCCCGCGCCGAGATCGATCTGGGTGCGCTGCGCGCCAATGTGCGTGTGCTGCGTGCGCGGGCGAAGGACGCGGCCCTGATGGCCGTCGTCAAGTCCGACGCGTACGGTCACGGGGCGGTCCGGTGCGCCCGCGAGGCCCTCGCGGCGGGGGCGAGTTGGCTGGGCACGGCCACGCCCGAGGAGGCGCTGGCGCTGCGCGCGGCCGGCCTGCCGGGGCCCATCCTGTGCTGGCTGTGGGTCCCGGGCGGCCCCTGGCGGCAGGCCGTGGAGGCGGACATCGACGTGGCCGTCAGCGGGATGTGGGCGCTGCGCGAGGTGACGCAGGCCGCGCGGGCCGCCGGCCGGACCGCGCGCGTCCAGCTGAAGGCCGACACCGGGCTCGGCCGCAGCGGCTGCCAGCCCGCCGACTGGCCCGAGCTGGTGGCCGAGGCACTGAGCGCCGAGTCCGAGGGGCTGATCCGGGTCACCGGACTGTGGTCCCACTTCGCCTGCGCCGACGAGCCCGGACATCCCTCCATCGCCGCCCAGCTCGCCCTCTTCCGGGAGCTGGTGGCGTACGCGGAGGAGCAGGGCGTGCGCCCCGAGGTGCGGCACATCGCCAACTCCCCGGCCACGCTGACCCTTCCGGAGACCCATTTCGACCTGGTCCGTACCGGTATCGCCCTGTACGGCATCTCGCCCAGCCCGGAGCTGGGCCCCCCGGCCGACTTCGGACTGCGCCCGGTGATGACGCTCAGCGCGTCGCTGGCGATGGTCAAGCACGTCCCGGGCGGACACGGCGTCAGCTACGGCCACCACTACGTCACCGCCGGTGACACCACCCTCGGCCTGGTGCCGGTGGGATACGCGGACGGCATCCCGCGGCACGCCTCCGGCACCGGTCCGGTGCTGGTCGACGGCAAGTGGCGGACGGTCGCGGGGCGGGTCGCGATGGACCAGTTCGTGGTCGACCTGGGCGGCGACGAGCCCCTGGTGGGCAGTGAGGCCGTACTGTTCGGTCCCGGCGACCGGGGCGAGCCCACCGCCGAGGACTGGGCCCAGGCCTGCGGCACCATCGCGTACGAGATCGTCACCCGGATCGGAACGCGCGTTCCTCGCGTCTATGTGAACGAGGAACAAGCCGAAGAGGGCTGACCCCGCGCCGGGCCTCCGGGCCGGGTGTCTCCCTCCGGCCCGCTCGCGTCCCGGCAGGAATCCGGCGGGCGACCGGCAGACCACAAGCCCCACAGGAACCACTGGCACCACAAGCACCACACCGGCATCATCCGTTCGACCCATCAGGCGAACTGCAGTACGGCGAAGAGGAGCGGTACGTGAGCGAGAGCAGTGCGGAGGCCGTGGCGGACGCCGTCGCCTCGGCGGCCGCGGCCTCCGTCGCCGGCGCGGGGAGCTGGCGCAGGGCGACCGGTATCGCCGGTGCCGCGATAGGCGTCCTCGCCGCGGGCGCGGCCACCGGTGTCGCGATAGAGCGCATGACGGTGGGCCGCGGTATGCGCCGCAAGGCCCGGCTGGCGCTGGATTCGACAGGTCCGTACGGCACCCTGCGCGGCACCCCGGGCAAGGCGTACGCCGACGACGGCACCGAGCTGTACTACGAGGTCGACGACGTCGAGCCGGACCCGGGCGCGAAGGTCTCCCCGCGCCGCCGCCGGCTCTTCGGCCGCAAGGCGCCCGCCCCGGTCACCGTCGTCTTCAGCCACGGCTACTGCCTCAACCAGGACTCCTGGCACTTCCAGCGGGCGGCCCTGCGCGGGGTCGTCCGGACCGTGTACTGGGACCAGCGCAGCCACGGGCGGTCCGGGCGGGGCGTGGCCCAGACCCGGGACCGGGAGCCCGTCACCATCGACCAGCTCGGGCGCGATCTGTTGGCCGTGCTCGACGCCGCCGTACCGGAGGGCCCGATCGTGCTGGTCGGCCACTCGATGGGCGGGATGACGATGATGGCGCTGGCCGCCCAGTACCCGGAGCTGATCCGCGACCGCGTGGTCGCCACCGCCTTCGTCGGCACCTCCTCCGGGCGGCTCGGCGAGGTCGACTTCGGCCTGCCGCTGGCCGGTGTCAACGCGGTGCGCCGGATCCTGCCCGGAGTGCTGAAGGCGCTCGGACAGCAGGCGGAACTGGTCGAGCGGGGGCGGCGGGCGACCGCCGACCTGTTCGCCGGGATCATCAAGCGGTACTCGTTCGCGGGGCGGGACGTCGACCCGGCGGTCGCCCGGTTCGCCGAGCGGATGATCGAGTCCACGCCGATCGACGTGGTCGCCGAGTTCTACCCGGCCTTCACCGACCACGACAAGACCGAGGCCCTGGCCTGTTTCCGGGACTTCCCGGTGCTCGTGCTGGCCGGCGTCCAGGACCTGGTGACGCCCAGCGAGCACAGTGAGGTCATCGCCGGCCTGCTGCCCGAGGCCGAGCTGGTGCTCGTCCCGGACGCCGGGCACCTGGTGATGCTGGAGCACCCGGAAGTGGTCATAGACCGCCTCGCCGATCTGCTCACCCGCGCTGGGGCGGTGCCGATTACGGCTACCGTAAGTGGCTGTGACTCCGCCTCCTCCTGAGAGGTGGCTTCCAGCCCACCGGCTGCGGTCCAGCCCGAACCGATCCCTCACGGGGCGTGGCCTGTGTACTACTGCAAGTGAGTGATGATGCAAGAATCAGCAGCACCGCACCAGTCCGCCGAGACCCGGCTGACCGTCACCTCTCCCGAGCAGATGCGGGAGCTGGGCAGGCAGCTGGCCAAGCTGCTGCGCGCGGGCGACCTGGTGATGCTCTCCGGGGAGCTCGGCGCGGGCAAGACGACGCTGACCCGCGGGCTCGGCGAGGGGCTCGGGGTGCGTGGCGCGGTCACCTCGCCGACCTTCGTGATCGCACGGGTGCACCCCTCGCTGGGCGACGGCCCGCCGCTCGTCCACGTCGACGCCTACCGGCTCTCCGGCGGCCTCGACGAGATGGAGGACCTGGACCTCGACGTCTCGCTGCCCGACTCGGTGATCGTCGTGGAGTGGGGCGAGGGCAAGGTCGAGGAGCTGACCGAGGACCGGCTCCAGGTCGTCATCCACCGGGCGGTCGGGGACACCTCCGACGAGGTGCGGCACGTCACGGTGACCGGGCTCGGTCAGCGGTGGACGGGCGCGGAGCTGGAGACGCTCACGGCCTGACCGGACGGGCGCCGGTCCCACCTTTCCGACAAGCCGTCGGGAACATATTGCGCAGGACGTCCCGGGCGTGGTCACATGGTAGCCAGCCCGCGGTTAGGTGTACCTAACTACGCCCGCCCCCGCAGCTCAGGAGGCGCCCATGCCCGCTTCTCGTCCCACGGAGCAGCCCTCGCGGCCCCCGCTCGCCGGGGTGTCCATGCGCGATCTGCTGGCGTCGTGCGCGGCTGCGGACGCCGTCTCCAGACCCCCGCGCGAGCCGGAACCCGAGACGCCCGAGCCGACCGAGGAGCACCGCGACGCGGCGTAGGCGCTCCGCTCGCACGCCCGAGCCCGGTGGGATGCGCCGCCCGTGTCCGGGGCGGCCCCGCTAGCGGATCACGACGATCGGCACCCCGATCGTCGCGAACTTCCACATCTCCTCGCCGTCCGGTCGCGTCTCCCGGATGCCGCCCGTCTTCACGGACTCGGTGTTCGCAGGCGCGCCGTCGCCCACGGCCGCGCTGAAGCCGATCACCACGCCGTCCACGCTGGTGAAACGCACGACGTGCTCGACGGGGACGCCGTCGGTCCCGGTGACCGCGTTCGAGCGGGAGGTGACCCAGTAACGGCCCGGTACCGGGTCGACGGCGCCGGGGCGCACGGGGAAGGTGTGCTGCACCCGGCCCCGCTCGTCGACCAGCCAGACCCGGTCGTCGTCCACCGAGTACACGACCCGTTCACCCTTGCCGGAACCGCCCGGCAGCGCGGTCGGGTGCCGCCGGTCGCGCGGGGCCTTGCTGGGGGCCGCCGAGGGCGGCGCGCTGGCCCCGGACGGGCTGCCCAGGTGCGCCGGAGCGTGCGCCTGGGCTTGGAAGGCGAGGAGGCCGACGGTGCCGACGGCCACCGCGGTGAGGCCGGCCACGATCCCGGAGCTGGTCCCTGCCACGTCCGCTCACCTCTGCCTCGCGTGGATATGTCGTACTTCGTACAGACCGTAGCAGCCAGTGACAGCCCGACCGGGGCGGGCGTGCACGAGGGTAAGGGCCTGTGTCGGAAATCCCGCCGGACGCCGCGCCGCCCGCCCTTCGGGTGAATGCCGGGATTTCCGACACAGGCCCCTCGGCGCCGTAGGCTGTTCGCGTGCTCTTGCTCGCTCTGGATACCGCCACCCCCGCCGTCACCGTCGCGTTGCACGACGGCACGCACGTCATCGCCTCGTCGAGTCAGGTGGACGCCCGCCGGCACGGGGAGCTGCTGCTGCCGGCCGTCGACCGTGTGCTCACCGAGTCGGGGCTCACGCTGGACGCCGTCACCGGGATCGTCGTCGGCACCGGGCCCGGCCCCTACACCGGGCTGCGCGTCGGTCTGATGACCGCCGACACCTTCGGCCTCGCGCTCGGCGTCCCCGTCCACGGCCTGTGCACGCTGGACGCCCTCGCCTACGCCGCCGACATCGAGAAGGGCCCCTTCGTCGTGGCGACCGACGCCCGGCGCAAGGAGGTCTACTGGGCGACCTACGCCGACTCCCGCACCCGGCTCACCGGCCCCGCCGTCGACCGCCCGGCCGACATCGCGGAGCGGGTCGCCGGGCTGCCCGCGGTCGGCGCGGGCGCCCTGCTGTACCCCGACACGTTCCCGAGCGCCCACGAGCCCGAGCACGTCTCCGCCGCCGCGCTCGCCTCGCTGGCCGCCGAGAGACTCGCCGCGGGCGAGGAGCTGCCGGAGCCCCGGCCGCTGTACCTGCGCCGCCCCGACGCGCAGGTGCCGAAGAACTACAAGGTGGTCACACCCAAGTGACCGCACAGCTGCGCGAGATGCGCTGGTGGGACATCGACCGGGTCCTGGAGCTGGAGAAGGGCCTCTTCCCCGAGGACGCCTGGTCCCGGGGGATGTTCTGGTCCGAGCTGGCCCACGCCCGGGGCCCCGGGTCGACCCGGCGCTACCTGGTCGCCGAGGAGGGCGACCGGATCGTCGGCTACGCGGGCCTGGCCGCCTCCGGTGACCAGGGCGACATCCAGACCATCGCCGTCGCCCACGAACTCCAGGGGACCGGTCTGGGCGCCCGGCTGCTGACCGAGCTGCTGAAGGCCGCGACGGCCTTCGAGTGCGCCGAGGTCATGCTCGAGTGCCGGGTCGACAACGTCCGCGCGCAGAAGCTCTACGAGCGCTTCGGCTTCGCCCCCATCGGCTTCAGACGCGGCTACTACCAGCCGGGCAATGTGGACGCCCTGGTGATGCGCCTGACCGACCCTTCCTCATCAGTGCAAGGAACCGACATCAATGGCTGACGAACCCCTCGTCCTCGGCATCGAGACCTCTTGCGACGAGACCGGCGTCGGCATCGTCCGCGGCACCACCCTGCTGGCCGACGCCGTCGCCTCCAGCGTCGACGAGCACGCCCGCTTCGGCGGTGTCGTCCCGGAGGTGGCGTCCCGGGCGCACCTGGAGGCGATGGTCCCCACCATCGGCCGTGCGCTCAAGGAGGCCGGCGTCTCGGCGAAGGACCTCGACGGCATCGCCGTCACCGCCGGACCCGGCCTCGCCGGTGCCCTGCTGGTCGGCGTCTCGGCGGCCAAGGCGTACGCCTACGCCCTCGGCAAGCCCCTCTACGGCGTCAACCACCTCGCCTCCCACATCTGCGTGGACCAGCTGGAGCACGGCCCGCTGCCCGAGCCGACCATGGCCCTGCTGGTGTCCGGCGGTCACTCCTCGCTGCTGCTGTCCGAGGACATCACCTCCGACGTCCACCCCCTGGGTGCGACCATCGACGACGCGGCCGGCGAGGCCTTCGACAAGATCGCCCGTGTGCTGAACCTCGGCTTCCCGGGCGGTCCGGTCATCGACCGCTACGCCCGCGAGGGCGACCCGGGGTCGATCGCCTTCCCGCGCGGCCTGACCGGCCCGCGCGACCCCGCCTACGACTTCTCCTTCTCCGGTCTCAAGACGGCCGTGGCCCGCTGGATCGAGGCCCGGCGTGCGGCCGGCGAGGAGGTCCCGGTCCGTGACGTGGCCGCCTCCTTCCAGGAGGCCGTGGTGGACGTCCTCACCCGCAAGGCCGTCCGTGCCTGCAAGGACGAGGGTGTCGACCACCTGATGATCGGCGGGGGCGTGGCCGCCAACTCCCGGCTGCGCGCCCTCGCCCAGGAGCGCTGCGAGGCCGCCGGTGTCCGGCTGCGCGTCCCGCGTCCCAAGCTGTGCACGGACAACGGCGCGATGGTCGCCGCGCTCGGCGCCGAGATGGTCGCCCGCAACCGGGCCGCCTCCGACTGGGACCTGTCGGCCGACTCCTCCCTGCCGGTGACCGACCCGCACGTGCCCGGTCACGACCACGACCACGTGCACGAGGTCAGCAAGGAGAACCTGTACTCGTGACCGTCGCGCTGATGTGGGAGGCCCGGGCGGTCGACGGACGGGGCGCGGAGCTGCTCGCCTGGGTGCGTGAACAGCCGCTGGCCGGTGAGCCGTTGCGAAGGGAGACCTTCCGCGCGCCGCAGGACCGGGTGCTGGTCGTCACGTGGTGGGACGCGTCGTACGACGCCGAACTGCCCGAACTGCCCGAGCCGCACCCGGAGTTGGTGACCCGGGCCGTGCACCGCTGGCGGTTCGAGGCGTTGGCCGACGGCTGAGGTTGAGGCGTCCGGCCCGGCTGGGCTATGATCATCACACAGCGAACGGCCCGAACAACGGCCCGGACGCAGTGCGTTGGTGGTCCAAGGAAAGACGTCCCGCTTCCTGCGGGGAGATGCAGGTGCAAGGCCTGCCCGGCGCTCCATGAAAACCCCGCCCCGGTTCACCGGGGCGGGGTTTCGCGTTCAGCGGCGCCCCGCCTGGTGCGACCGGACGGCACCCGCTTTTGGCCCCGCGGCCTTTGGCGCCTTCGCCGCGCGCCGCTCCCTGACGTGCGCGTACCCCATCAGGCCGAACAGCACCGCGAGCAGCACCGCCGAGGAACCGGCCGTACCCAGATCCAGACCGCCCTTGGCGGCCGGTTTGGTGAGGAAGTCGCCGGCCGTGGCGCCCAGCGGGCGGGTCAGCACGAACGCGATCCAGAACAGCAGGACGTTCGGGACGGCCGGCACCTTCGTCAGCGCGAGCAGAACCAGCAGCAGGCCGCTGATCAGGGCCGCGCCGCCCAGGTAGCCGAGGCCGGAGCTGTCGGAGAGGAAGTCGCCCATCGAGGTGCCGAGGGTGTTGGAGACCAGGATCGCCGACCAGAACAGGGTCTCGCCCCTGAACGTGACGATGTCGGTGATCTGGAAGGTCATCCCGCTCAGCTTCCAGGCCAGGAAGATCGCCAGCAGGATCGAGACGAGGATCGCCGCGCCGGCCGGGTAGCCGAGGCCGAGCCCCTGTGGGCCCCAGCCGAGCTTCGTGGCGCCGTCCGAGAGGTACTCGGCGCTCGCGTCGCGGTTCATGAAGTCGGACATCGTGGTGCCGGCCATGGAGGTCGACAGGATCACGGTCCAGTAGAAGAACGGGTTGTAGTGGGACGAGCGCAGCTGGATCACCAGCGTCGCCACGAAGACCAGGAAGAGGGCGATCGTGGTGAGGAAGTAGCCGAGCTTCAGCGTCTGCGAGAACAGGTCGCCGGCCGTCTCGCCCAGCGTCGTCGCGGCGATCTTCATGATCCAGAACGCGAGGGTGACCTCTGGCAGCTTCTTCATCACGGACTTCGTCGTCGTCAAAGGTGCTCCTGACGAGGTGTGGGGGGGCGAACCGTGGTCCGACCGACCCTGCCAGGGGCGACCTGAGCGCATCCCGAACACGCGGGTACGGGGTCTTCGGACGTGTTTTCGACGTGCGCGGACGTCTCCGCCGGACCTCCGGAAAAAATCTCGAAGAATTCCGTCGAGGGTGTCGATCCGGGTGTCTCCCGATCGACGCATGGGTGAGCGGCGGGGATCGGCCCCGCCGCCTCGACCGAAGGAGTCACCATGCCCCGCTACCTGTCGATCGTGCACATCGACGAGTCCACCGCTCCCGCCGGCGGCCCCAGCGAGGAGCTGATGCAGCGGATGGGTGAGCTGATCGAGGAGATCACCAAGGCCGGCGTCATGCTCGACACGGCCGGTCTCACCCCTGCCGCCCAGGGCACCACGGTGCGCTGGCAGGACGGCAAGCTGTCCGTCACCGACGGGCCGTTCACCGAGTCCAAGGAGGTCATCGGCGGCTACGCGCTCATGCAGTGCAAGGACAAGGCCGAGGCGCTGGAGTGGACCTCGCGGTTCCTGAAGGTCCACGAGACCTACTGGAACGTCTCGTGCGAGGTGCGCGAGATCGCCGAGGGCTGATCATCCCGCGGTTGGCCGCGGCGACCGCTTGGGGTGTTGCATGGTGGGTTGTGGAACCGGAACCGCAGCCCACCGCGGCGCACACGATCGAGACCGTCTTCCGCCTGGAGTCGCCCCGGGTGATCGCCGGCGTCGCCCGGATCGTCCGGGACGTCGGCATCGCCGAGGAACTGGCGCAGGACGCGCTGGTCGCCGCGCTGGAGCGGTGGCCCCGCGAGGGGGTGCCCGACAACCCCGGGGCCTGGCTCATGGCCACCGCCCGGCACCGCGCCGTCGACCTGATCCGGCGCCGTGAGACCTACGCCCGCAAGCTCGCCGAGATCGGCCGGGACCTGGAGACCACGACCCCGTTCGAGGAGCCCGCCGACCCCGAGGACATCGACGACGACCTGCTCCGGCTGGTCTTCACCACCTGCCACCCGGTGCTGTCGCCGCAGGCGCGCACCGCCCTCACGCTGCGTCTGCTGGGCGGCCTGACCACGGCCGAGATCGCCCGGGCCTACCTCGTCCCGGAGCCGACGATCGCCCAGCGCATCGTCCGCGCGAAGCGGACCCTGGCGACGCGGAACGTGGCCTTCGAGGTGCCGTACGGTCCCGACCGCGAGGCCCGCCTCGGCTCGGTCCTGGACGTCATCTACCTGATCTTCAACGAGGGGTACGCGGCCACCGCCGGCGACGACCTGCTGCGCCCCGGCCTGTGCGAGGACGCCCTGCGGCTGGCCCGCGTGCTCTCCTCCCTGATGCCGAAGGAACCCGAGGTCCACGCCCTGACCGCGCTGCTGGAGTTCCAGGCGTCCCGTGCGGCCGCCCGCACGGGTCCGGGGGGCGTGCCGGTCCTGCTCAAGGACCAGAACCGCCGCCGCTGGAGCCGCATGCTCATCGCCCGCGGCGTCCAGGCCCTCGCCCGCGCCGAGGCCGCGTCCTCGGGCGCCCCCGGCCCCTACGTCCTCCAGGCGGCCATCGCCGCCAGCCACGCGCGCGCGTACACCTACGAGGAGACCGATTGGCGCACGATCGCCACCCTGTACGCCCTGCTCGCGGCCCGATCCCCGTCCCCGGTCGTCGAGTTGAACCGAGCGGTCGCCGTGTCGATGAGCGACGGCCCCGCCGAGGCACTGCGCCTCGTCGACACCCTCGCCGCCGAACCGGCTCTGCGCGACTACCACTTGCTGCCCAGCGTCCGGGGCGACCTGCTCGCCCGCCTCGGCCGTACGGCCGAGGCACGCACGGAGTTCGAACGGGCGGCGTCCCTCGCCCGCAACGAACGGGAGCGGCAGCTGCTGCTGGCGAAACTCCAGTCCCTTCCCCGTCATTGAGGGGGCAGGCGATGCGGCCCGGCCGGTGCCGCAGCGCTTTCGGACCCGCTCACGACGGTCCGCCGGCGGGAAACGCCGGCTGTGCGGGGGCGCCGATCAGCATCGTCGGCGCCCCCGCCACCCGCGTCAGGAACACCGTCGCCGAAGCCGGCCCCTGCGGTTTGACCTTGCGGCGCAGTTCCTCCGGTTCGACCGCCGAGCCGCGCTTCTTCACGGTCAGCGTGCCGACCTCGCGCTCGCGCAGCAGCGCCTTCAACTTCTTCACGTTGAAGGGGAGTCGGTCGGTGATCTCGTAGGCGGAGGCGTACGGCGTCGGACGCAGTTCGTCGGCCGTGACGTAGGCGATGGTCGCGTCGAGCAGGCCGCCGCCGACCTGCTCGGCCACCTCGGCGACCAGATGGGCGCGGATCACGGCGCCGTCCGGCTCGTACAAATACCGTCCTACCGGGCGCACTTCGGGGTCGGGCAGGCCCCGGCCGAGCAGGGTGCGCGGGCCGGGCAGCAGGGTGGCGCGGACGAGGCCCGGCTCGGTGCCGAACCACAGCACCGCCTCCTTCACGTCACCGCCGTCGGAGATCCACTCCGCCTCGGCCTCGGCCGGGATCGCCTCGTGCGGGACGCCAGGGGCGATCTTCAGGGCGGCGCGGGGGGCCTCGAGAGCGGTGGCGACCGCCCAGGACAGGGGCGGCGAGTACGCCTCCGGGTCGAAAACGCGGCCCCGGCCGCCGCGCCGCGCCGGGTCCACGAAGACGGCGTCGTAGCCGGCGGTGTCGACCTCGGTGACGTCCGCCTCCCGCACCTCGATCAGCTTGTCGAGGCCGAGGGTCTCGGCGTTCGCCCGGGCCACGGCCACCGTCAGCGGGTCCCGGTCCACGGCCAGCACCCTGATCCCGGCCCGCGCCAGCGCGATCGCGTCACCGCCGATCCCGCAGCACAGGTCGGCCACCGAGGTCACCCCCAGGTCCTTCATCCGGGCCGCCCGGTACGTCGCCACGCTCGCCCGCGTCGACTGCTCGACCCCGTTGGGCGTGAAGAACATCCGCTCGGCGTCCTCGGCCGCGAACTTGGCCGCCGCCCGCTGCCGCAGCCGGGCCTGGCCGAGCGCGGCCGACACCAGTTCGGCGGGGTGGGTGCGGCGCAGCCGGGTGGCGACGGCGAGTTCGTCCGCCGGGGCCGTGCCCCGCACCTCGTCGAGGAGGGCCCGGCCCTCGGGCGTGCGCAGGGAGTGGAAGGAGGGGAGCTGGTCGTTCACCGGGTCATTGTGGGCCAGTCGGTGGATGGTGCGCTTCCGGCGGCGGTGTCGGGCAGGGATCGGGGCGGGGTCCTGCGAGGATCCGACACCATGCGAGCAGTAGTACAAAATGACAAAATTCCGGCACGGCACCCGAGAACGGCGCTCCGCTACGGTGCCCTCGCCCTCGCCCTGGCCACCACCGCCGTCCTCTCCGGCTGCGCCGGCTCCGGCGGGGACTCCGCCGGCCACCCCGGCCCCGGCGGCCAGGCCGGTCAGGCGGGCCCCGACCACCCCCTGGACGCCGCCGCCGAACGCACCCGCCTGGTCGCCGCCTCCGAGTTCTGGAAACTGGACGCGGTGCCGCTCACGCCCCCCGCCCCGCCGGCCCACAAGCCGAAGATCACCGCACGCGCCGGCTTCGAGGTCGACGGACAGGTGGAGGACGACCTGCCCCCGGTCTTCACCACGGTCCCCACCAAGCAGAAGGTCGTCTTCCTCACCATCGACGACGGCGCCGAGAAGGACCCCGACTTCCTGCGCATGATGAGCGACCTGAAGATCCCGTACAGCGCCTTCCTCAGCAACTACCTGGTGAAGGACGACTACGGCTACTTCCGCAAGATGCAGTCCGAGGGCCACACCCTCAACAACCACACCATGACCCACCCCTATCTCCCCGGCCTGTCCTACGAGGAGCAGCGGGACGAGATCTGCGGCATGCAGGCGGTCATGAAGAAGCAGTTCGGCAAGGCGCCCACCGTCTTCCGGCCGCCGTACGGCAACTACAACGGCGACACCCTGCGCGCCGCGAAGTCCTGCGGCATCAAGTACGCGCCCATCTGGGACGAGGAGGTCTTCGTCGACCACTGGGAGTACCGGGAGGACGACCGCGACCTGCATCCCGGCGACATCGTCCTCACCCACTTCCGCGGCCACGACGACTGGAACGGCACGATGGTCGACGACATGCGCCGCTTCCTGAACAAGGTCACGCGCGAGGGCTACGCCGTGGCCCGCCTGGAGGACTACCTGTGAGGCGCCCGGGGCGGTGCACGCGCGGCCTGGGGCACCGACGGGCCCTGACCGCCGTACTCGCCTCGGCCCTCCTCCTCACCGGCTGCGCCCAGTCCGTCGACCCCATCGAACGCCTCGGCAAGAAGGCCGCCGAGGGAGTCCGCACATCCCGCCCGCACCCGGACGAGGCCTACCGCCGCTGGGGACTCGCGACCCCGCTCGCCGCCCCGCCGGCCCGCCCCGTCCGCCTGCTGACCCACACCGAGCAGGCCTCCGACCCCCGCGTCCTGGACCGCGTCGCCACCACCGACAAGGTCGTCTTCCTCACCTACGACGACGGCTCCGCCCGCGACCCGCGCTTCGTCGACATGGTCCGCGACCTGCACCTCCCGGTGAGCCTCTTCCTCCCCGAGAGCGTCGTCGCCCCCGCCGCCGGACACTACGCCCGCCTCCGCGCGGCCGGCGCCACGGCGGAGAACCGCACCCTCGACCACCCCGCCCTGCGCGGCCGGTCCTACACCGGCCAGCGCGCCGAGATCTGCGCCGAACAGGACCGCCTCGCCCTCCGCTTCGGCACCCGCCCCCACCTCCTGCGCCCGCCGCACGGCCGCTACGACCGCACCACCCTCCGCGCTGCCGCCGCCTGCGGCATCTCCAACGTCGTCCTGTGGCGAGCCGTCATGAACGCCGACGGCCTCACCTACGCCAGGGGCGACAAGCGCCTCCACCCGGGCGACATCGTCCTGGTCGGCCCCGAGAAGGCCACGGGCCACACCCTCAGGGACCGCACACTCCTCCTGCTGCACAGGGTGCAGAAGCGGGGAATGACGGTGGCGCGCCTGGAGGACTACCTGTAGCCGAGAAATCCAGCCCGTCCGGGGGCACCCCCTCTGGGGGAGTTCGCGGACGAGGCCCGTTCAGGGCCGAAGCGGGGGCCCGGGGGTGGCAGCCCCCGAGAGGGTGGCAGCCCCCGAGAGGGTGGCACCGACACCATCAGCGACCCGACTCCAGAGGCCGGACTCCGCCGACGCGCCGCACGGCAATTGGCACTCCGCTTGACCGAGTGCTAACCCCGGTCATAGTCTCGGCTCTGGCACTCGGCAGATGAGAGTGCCAACAAAGCGACGGGCAGGTCCGGCACCCGCGACGACGGATCCACCTGGTCGCCACCTCAGACAGTTAACCCCGTGAGATCTCCGAAGGGGGAGGTCGGATCGTGACGACCGCCAGCTCCAAGGTTGCCATCAAGCCGCTCGAGGACCGCATCGTGGTCCAGCCGCTCGACGCCGAGCAGACCACGGCCTCCGGCCTGGTCATCCCGGACACCGCGAAGGAGAAGCCCCAGGAGGGCGCCGTCCTCGCCGTGGGTCCGGGCCGTTTCGAGAACGGCGAGCGCCTGCCGCTCGACGTCAAGGTCGGCGACGTCGTCCTGTACAGCAAGTACGGCGGCACCGAGGTGAAGTACAACGGCGACGAGTACCTCGTCCTCTCGGCTCGCGACGTGCTCGCGATCATCGAGAAGTAGTTCACCCCGAGCAATTCTGCTCATGACTGCGCCCCTGGCCCCCCGCGACCGATAAGTAGCCGGGCGCCCGGGGCGCAGTTTCATTCCACCGAGATTTTCCGAGAGGGCTCCCGCTGTCATGGCGAAGATCCTGAAGTTCGACGAGGACGCCCGTCGCGCCCTCGAGCGCGGCGTCAACAAGCTGGCCGACACGGTGAAGGTGACGATCGGCCCCAAGGGCCGCAACGTCGTCATCGACAAGAAGTTCGGCGCCCCCACCATCACCAACGACGGTGTCACGATCGCCCGTGAGGTCGAGATCGATGACCCGTACGAGAACCTCGGCGCGCAGCTGGTGAAGGAGGTGGCGACCAAGACCAACGACATCGCGGGTGACGGCACCACCACCGCCACCGTGCTCGCCCAGGCGCTCGTGCGCGAGGGTCTGAAGAACGTCGCCGCCGGTGCCTCCCCGGCCTCCCTGAAGAAGGGCATCGACGCCGCGGTCAAGGCCGTCTCCGAGGAGCTGCACGCCTCGGCCCGCCCGATCGACGAGAAGTCCGACATCGCCGCCGTCGCCGCGCTGTCCGCCCAGGACCAGCAGGTCGGCGAGCTGATCGCCGAGGCCATGGACAAGGTCGGCAAGGATGGTGTCATCACCGTCGAGGAGTCCAACACCTTCGGTCTGGAGCTGGACTTCACCGAGGGCATGGCCTTCGACAAGGGCTACCTGTCCCCGTACTTCGTCACCGACCAGGAGCGTATGGAGGCCGTCCTCGACGACCCGTACATCCTGATCAACCAGGGCAAGATCTCGTCCATCCAGGACCTGCTGCCGCTGCTGGAGAAGGTCATCCAGGCGGGTGCCTCGCGGCCGCTGCTGATCATCGCCGAGGACGTCGAGGGCGAGGCCCTGTCGACCCTGGTCGTCAACAAGATCCGCGGCACCTTCAACGCCGTCGCGGTGAAGGCCCCCGGCTTCGGCGACCGCCGCAAGGCCATGCTGCAGGACATCGCGATCCTCACCGGCGGCACGGTCATCTCCGAGGAGGTCGGCCTCAAGCTCGACCAGGCCGGTCTGGACGTGCTGGGCTCCGCCCGCCGCGTGACCGTCACCAAGGACGACACCACCATCGTCGAGGGTGGCGGCAAGTCCGAGGACGTCACGGGCCGCGTCGCGCAGATCAAGGCCGAGATCGACAACACCGACTCCGACTGGGACCGCGAGAAGCTCCAGGAGCGCCTCGCGAAGCTGGCTGGCGGCGTGTGCGTGATCAAGGTCGGCGCCGCCACCGAGGTGGAGCTGAAGGAGAAGAAGCACCGTCTGGAGGACGCCATCTCCGCGACCCGCGCCGCGGTCGAGGAGGGCATCGTCTCCGGTGGTGGCTCCGCACTCGTCCACGCCGTGAAGGTCCTGGACGGCAACCTCGGCAAGGAGGGCGACGAGGCCACCGGTGTCGCCGTCGTCCGCCGTGCCGCCGTCGAGCCGCTGCGCTGGATCGCCGAGAACGCCGGCCTCGAGGGCTACGTGATCGTGTCCAAGGTCGCCGAGCTCGACAAGGGCAGCGGCTACAACGCCGCCACCGGCGAGTACGGCGACCTGGTCAAGGCCGGCGTCATCGACCCGGTCAAGGTCACCCGCTCCGCCCTGGAGAACGCCGCCTCCATCGCCTCCCTCCTCCTCACGACCGAGACCCTGGTCGTCGAGAAGAAGGAAGAGGAAGAGGCTGCCGCGGGCCACGGCCACGGTCACGGCCACGCCCACTGAGCCTCACGCTCGTGACGAAGGCCCGGCGCCCCGGAAGGGGAGCCGGGCCTTCGCCCTGTCTACCGCTCCAACTCGTCCAGCGCGCCCAGCTGCTGCATCAGGCCGAGCTGGTCGTGCTGCCACCACGTCTCGGCGATCTTGCCGTTGTCCGTGAACCGGAACAGGGTCAGTCCGGTCATCGAGACCTGCCTGCCGGTGGGCGCGATCCCCAGGAAATCGCCCTTGTGCGTGGCATTCCAGGTCCACCGCGCGCAGGCCTGGTCGCCCTGGGTGAGTACGTCCTCGACCGAGAACGTGAAGTCGAAGGCGCGGCGCCACATCTCGTACTCGCCGCGGACGTTGTCCATCCCGATGCTGTCCTGCGGATTCACCGGATCGTGGCTGTGCACGTCCTCGTCCAGCAGGTCGTTGAGCGGGGGCAGCTCGCCCTCGGTCGCGAGCGCCTCGAAGAACCTGCGCACGGTGATCGCGGACAGCCGCTCGTCCCGCACGACGTCCAGGTCGGTGAACGTCGGCATCTCGTCGCACAGGGCGACCATGCCCCGGAAGATCCGGTCGGTCTCCGGCAGGTTCGAGTTGCGCATCGCCTCCTCGTACGAGGAGAACTCGACCACTTCCACGATGTGCGACGCGTCCGAACGGTCCCTGCCGACCAGCGCGTGCGCCGCCGTTCGCCTGCCCTTGGTCTGCGCAACCCAGTCGTCCAGGAGCCGGTTCATCTCGTCCAACCGGCTGGTCTTGCACTCGATGAGCTGTACGAAGGTCATGACGCCGCCTCCCGGCCCCCCTGCCCCGGATCCGTCATGTCCATTTTCGCACCGGAACGATGGCGTCACCCGTTCGCTACTGCGGCCCGTACTTGCGCCCCGTCTTCGAGGAGATCCCGCCCAGCAGCCCGCGCGGGGCCACCTTCACCAGACCCATCAGCGCCTTGTACCGGGGGTCCGGGATGGACAGCGTCCTGCCGCGCGCGAGGTCGGCCAGGGCCGCGGCGACCAGCTTGTCGGCGTCCAGCCACATCCAGCCGGGGATGTTGTCCGTGCCCATCCCCGCCCGCTCGTGGAACTCGGTGCGCACGAAGCCCGGCGCCAGCGCCATCAGCCGCACCCCGCTGCCCGCGAGGTCCTTCGCCGCGCCCTGCGTGAACTGCACGACCCACGCCTTCGAGGCGCCGTACGTGCCCCGGGGCACGAAAGCCGCCACCGAGGCGACGTTCACCACTCCGCCGCGCCCGCGCTCACGCATCGCCTCGGCGGCCGCCGAGGTCAGCCGCAGCACCGCCTCGCAGTGCACCTTGAGCATCCTCAGCTCGTCGGCCATCGACACCTCGAGATAGCGGCCCTTGTTGCCGAAGCCGGCGTTGTTGACCAGCAGGTCGACCGGGTGCTTCCGGTCGCCGAGCCGGTCGGCCACGGTCTCGATGCCCTTGTCCTCGGCGAGGTCGGCGGCGAGCACCTCCACCTCGATGCCGTGCCGGTCGTGCAGCTCGGTCGCCTGTTCGCGCAGCCGCTTCTCGTCCCGGGCCACCAGGACGAGGTCATGCCCGTCGGCCGCCAGCCGCCGCGCGAAGGCGGCACCGATCCCCGCGGTCGATCCCGTAATCAGAGCCGTTGTCATGGCCCAAGCGTAGTGACCCGCACCGACGGCGGCCGCCGCTGCGGCGACGGACAGGTGACGCGCCGGTGGCCCTGTGACGTGCGGATGCCGTGCGGATGCCGTGCGGATGACGTCCCCTCAGCGGTCCTGGCCCGCCACGTACTTGCGGGCCGCGGCCAGCGTCTCGGGGTGCAGCGCCTCGCCCGCCGCGAGCACCCGCGGCAGCAGTTCCCGCTCCGTGGTCATCGCGCGGAACTGCATCGCGACCGTCACCCCGTGGTCCGGCCGGTGCACGATCCCGATCGGATCGCCCGCGCGGATCTCACCCGGTTCGACCACCCGCAGGTAGGCCCCCGGCGCGCCCTTCCGGGTGAATCTGCGCACCCAGCCCCGCTCGCCCAGATGGCCCTGGAACGTACGGCACGGGATGCGCCCCGACGTCACCTCCACCACCACCTCGGAACCGATCCGCCAGCGTTCCCCGATCAGCGCCCCGGACACGTCGAGACCCTCCGTCGTGAGGTTCTCGCCGAAGCAGCCGGCGGACAGCGACCGGCCCAGCTCGCGCTCCCAGTCGTCGAGGTCCTCGCGCGCGAAGGCGTAAAGCGCCTGGTCGTCGCCGCCGTGGTGGCGCAGTTCGCAGACCGCGTCCCCGGCCAGCCCGCTCCCGCCGACCCCCTTGGGTCCCGGAGCCGCCACCCGTACGGGCCCGTCGGCCGGCCGCTTGTCGATGCCCGTCACACCCTGTGCCTGGTCCGTGTACGGCACCGGCCGGGGGCGGCCCAGATTGACCGAGAGTAGCTTCATAACCGCACGGTACGGGACCACATCCCAAAGCGTCGACGCGAAATTGGGTGCCACATCCAAGCCCGGCTTATGCTCGAAGGGTGATCGAGGCCCGTCATCTCCGTGTCCTGCGCGCCGTCGCCACCACCGGCTCCTTTTCCGCGGCGGGACGCGAACTGGGCTGCACCCAGCCCGCCGTGAGCCAGCAGATGAAGGCCCTGGAAGCCTCGGTCGGCACCCCGCTGCTGGTCCGCGGCGGCCGGGAGATGCGCCTGACCCAGGCCGGCGAGGCCCTGGTCCGGCACGCCTCCGGCATCCTCGCCGGACTCACCGCCGCCGAGGAGGAGGTCGCCGCGATCGCGGGCCTGCGGGCCGGCCGGGTCCGCCTGGTCTCCTTCCCCAGCGGCAGCTCCACCCTGGTCCCCAGCGCCCTCGCGGCCCTGCGCGCCGCCCACCCCGGCACCCGGGTCTCCCTGGAGGAGGCCGAGCCCCCGAACTCCGTCGAACTGCTGCGCGAGGGCGACTGCGACCTGGCACTGGCGTTCCGCTACGAGGGGGCGGCGGTCGCCGAGGACTGGGACGACCTCGTCGTACGGCCCCTGCTGACGGACCGTCTGGTGGCCCTGGTGCCCGAACGGCACCGGCTCGCGCGCGGGGAGTCCGTCGCCATCGGCGAACTGGCCCGCGAACCCTGGATCGCGGGCTGCCCGCGCTGCCGCGGCCAGCTGGTGGAGGTGTGCGAGAGCGCCGGTTTCACTCCGCGCATCGACTTCGCCACCGACGACTATCCGGCGGTGGTCGGCCTGGTCGGCGCCGGCCTGGGTGTGGCCGTGCTGCCCCAGCTCGCGGTGGAGTCGGTACGGCCGAGAGGTGTGCGGGCGGTCCGCCTCGAACCGGCGGTGCGGCGGGAGATCGTCGCCCTCACCCTGCCCGACCTGGCCCAGGTGCCCGCCGTGGCGGCGACGCTGGAACAGCTGGCCAGGGCGGCCACGCGCGCGTAACCGGACGACGGCACGCCTCATGGGCACGCCCGCGCCTGCCCGGGGGAGCGATTGCAGAAACGTTCCTTCAGGCGTTCGGAGCAGCGCCCCCGCTGGTGGTCGACGCCGACACCAGCCGGTTGCGTGCCCGTCCCATCAACTCTTCGCGCTCGTCCTCGGTGAGGCCGCCCCACACGCCGTACGGCTCGCGCACCGCCAGCGCGTGCGCCGCGCACTGGGCACGGACCGGGCACCTCATGCAGACCTCCTTGGCCGAGTTCTCGCGAGCGCTCCGGGCCGCTCCGCGCTCGCCCTCCGGGTGGAAGAAGAGTGAGCTGTCCACCCCGCGGCAGGCGGCCAGGAGCTGCCAGTCCCACAGGTCCGCGTTCGGTCCGGGAAGGCGGGAGAAATCTGCCATTACGTGACCCCTTGCAGCCGTTCTGGGCGGATACGGTGCCATCGACCGTACATCTCCGGTGGAAGGAGATGAAAATATGACTCATTGCGAATCTAGCTCCAGACACTAGGAAATGGGAGCAATAGCGGCTAAATGGGGCATAGGTTGTGATGAAAAGTTGAGAGTCCGTTGGGCATGTCTGCACCGTGTCGAGACCCTCACGTAGAGTGCCGAAGACGGCACGCAGCCCCGTAACTCTTTCGAGTGACCGTCGTTGAGAGTGCGGAGGCGGTTGAAAACACAAGTGCTCGGGCAGGCGTCCGAGACGGTCGACCGCACAGGTGACGATTACGTACCAGCCTGGAGGCTCAAGGTGACGCGCATCAGCTGCGGAGGGCGGTCATGACATCCGTCCTCGTCTGCGACGACTCCCCGCTTGCCCGAGAGGCGCTCCGCCGCGCGGTCGCGACCGTGCCCGGCGTCGAGCGTGTGACGACGGCGGCCAACGGCGAGGAAGTCCTCCGCCGCTGGGGTGCCGACCGCTCCGACCTCATCCTGATGGACGTACGCATGCCCGGCCTGGGCGGCGTCGAGACCGTGCGCAGGCTGCTGTCCGCCGACCCCGGCGCGCGCATCATCATGCTCACGGTCGCCGAGGACCTCGACGGTGTGGCCCTCGCGGTCGCCGCCGGCGCCCGCGGCTACCTGCACAAGGACGCCTCGCGCGCCGAGCTGAGGGCCACCGTGACCCAGGCCCTCGCCGACCCGACCTGGCGGCTCGCCCCGCGCCGGCTGCGCTCGGCCGAGATGGGCGCCGCGCCCACGCTCACCGCGCGCGAGATCCAGGTGCTGGAGGGCATGAGTCACGGCCGCTCCAACGCCGAGATCGGCCGGGAGCTGTTCCTCTCCGAGGACACCGTCAAGACCCACGCCCGGCGCCTGTTCAAGAAGCTCGGCGCCTCGGACCGCGCCCATGCGGTGGCACTCGGCTTCCGCTGGGGACTGGTCCGGTAGGACATGCGCCGGGGCGGCACGACGCACCGCCACCCGAAGCCCCCCGCCCGCCCTGGGGTGGGCTGGGTGGGCGACACCGGGGCCCTCCGGGGCGGCGGCGCGTGTGTCAGGACCGTGGGTGAACCGGATGCCGGGACCGGCGAATCGAATGCCGGGACCGGCGAATCGGCTGCCGGCGTCGGCGACTCGGTCGCCGGAGCCGGTGAACCGGCCGCCGGGGCGGGCGAACCGGCTGGTGAGGCCGTACGCGGCCGGACTGCCGGGGTCGTGCCCGGCCGGGCGGTACGGTTCCGCCGGGGACCTCGGCGGGCGCTTCGCAAGTCGGCCCGCCGGACGCGCGATGCTTGTTTCGCCGCGGATGCCGCATCCTTGAGATGTGGAGTCTCTCGGGGACGAGTCGATCGAGCGGAAGGGGAGGGCGCAGGGGATGAGTGCCGGCGCACCTGCTCATAACGCTTCGGTGCACAACCACGAACACGATGCGACGGACCGGAGTGCCGCAAGGCACCATGGACCGATGCGCGACGACGAGGCGGGCACGGCCCATGGGGCGATCGGTGCGCTCGTTCATCGTGCTGTCGACGGGGACGAGCAGGCCACCCACGATCTGCTGGCCCATGTGCACCCGCTGGCGTTGCGCTACTGCCGCACCCGGCTGTCCCGGCTTCCCGGCGACGCACGCCACTTCGTCGAGGACCTCGCCCAGGAGGTCTGCGTGGCCGTCCTCCTCGCCCTGCCCCGCTACCGGGACACCGGGCGCCCCTTCGAGGCCTTCGTCTTCGCCATCGCCTCGCACAAGGTCGCCGACCTCCAGCGCGCCGCGATGCGCCACCCGGGCTCCACGGTCGTCCCCTCGGACGAGATGCCCGAACGCCCCGACGACTCCCTCGGCCCCGAGGAGCGCGCCCTGCTCAGCAGCGACGCGGCGTGGGCCAAGAAGCTGCTGGCCAACCTCCCCGAGAACCAGCGCGAGCTGCTCCTGCTGCGCATCGCCGTGGGCTTGACCGCGGAGGAGACGGGGCAGATGTTGGGAATGTCACCCGGAGCGGTCCGGGTCGCCCAGCACCGGGCGCTGAGCCGCCTGCGCGCCCTCGCCGAGCAGTAACACCCTTGGGCGGAGCCGCCGAAGCCCCCCTGTCGTGCGGGAACGCTTCGATTTCCGTACGAACGTACGAAGCCTGAAGTCACTCCGTACCGTGGAATTTGCTAGCGACGCTTCCCGTTAGCATGGACATCCGCACCGATCAAGGCCATTTGGGGAAGGTGTCATGACTGCCAACGTCGACGGAGTGCCCGGAAAATTCGCGACACTCGGGCTGACCTACGACGACGTGCTGCTGCTGCCGGGCGCATCCGAGGTGCTGCCCAACGCGGTCGACACCTCGTCCCGCATCTCCCGCAATGTCCGGGTCAACATCCCGCTGCTGTCCGCGGCGATGGACAAGGTGACCGAGTCCCGCATGGCGATCGCCATGGCCCGCCTGGGCGGCGTCGGCGTGCTCCACCGCAACCTCTCCGTCGAGGACCAGGTCAACCAGGTCGACCTGGTGAAGCGGTCCGAGTCCGGCATGGTCACCGACCCGATCACGGTGCACCCGGAGGCCACGCTCGCCGAGGCGGACGCCCTGTGCGCCAAGTTCCGCATCAGCGGTGTCCCGGTCACCGACCCGGCCGGCAAGCTGCTGGGCATCGTCACCAACCGCGACATGGCCTTCGAGAGCGACCGCACGCGCCAGGTGCGCGAGGTCATGACCCCGATGCCCCTGGTCACCGGCAAGGTCGGCATCTCCGGGCCCGAGGCCATGGAGCTGCTGCGCAAGCACAAGATCGAGAAGCTGCCGCTGGTCGACGACGCGGGCGTCCTCAAGGGCCTGATCACGGTCAAGGACTTCGTCAAGGCCGAGCAGTACCCGAACGCCGCCAAGGACTCCGAGGGCCGGCTGCTCGTCGGCGCCGCCGTCGGCGCCAGCCCCGAGGCGCTGGAGCGTGCCCAGGCGCTCGCCGCGGCCGGTGTGGACTTCCTGGTCGTCGACACCTCGCACGGCCACAACAGCAACGCCCTCAGCTGGATGTCGAAGATCAAGTCCAGCGTGAACGTCGACGTGATCGGCGGCAACGTCGCCACCCGCGACGGCGCCCAGGCGCTCATCGACGCCGGTGTCGACGGCATCAAGGTGGGCGTCGGCCCGGGGTCGATCTGCACCACCCGCGTGGTCGCCGGCATCGGTGTCCCGCAGGTCACCGCCATCTACGAGGCCTCCCTCGCGGCCCGCCCCGCGGGCGTCCCGCTGATCGGCGACGGCGGTCTGCAGTACTCCGGCGACATCGGCAAGGCGCTCGCCGCCGGTGCGGACACCGTCATGCTGGGCAGCCTCCTCGCCGGCTGCGAGGAGTCGCCGGGCGAGCTGCTCTTCATCAACGGCAAGCAGTTCAAGTCGTACCGCGGCATGGGCTCGCTGGGTGCCATGCAGTCCCGCGGTCAGGGCAAGTCGTACTCGAAGGACCGCTACTTCCAGGCCGAGGTGACCTCGGACGAGAAGCTCGTGCCCGAGGGCGTCGAGGGCCAGGTGCCCTACCGCGGCCCGCTGTCCAACGTGCTGCACCAGCTCGTCGGCGGCCTGCGCCAGACCATGGGCTACGTGGGCGCCGCCACCATCGAGGAGATGGAGTCCAAGGGCCGCTTCGTACGCATCACGTCGGCCGGCCTCAAGGAGAGCCACCCGCACGACATCCAGATGACGGTCGAGGCGCCGAACTACAGCAGGAAGTGACGCACGCGCACGCGTGAAGACCCCTCGACGGCGGCCCCGGAGCATCCGGGGCCGCCGTTGTCGTACCCGTCGGCGATACTGGAAGACGCTGAAACGCATCAGGGAAAGGCCCAAGACGTGACTGAGATCGAGATCGGGCGCGGCAAGCGCGGCCGCCGGGCGTACGCCTTCGACGACATCGCCGTCGTCCCCAGCCGCCGTACGCGGGACCCGAAGGAGGTCTCGATCGCCTGGCAGATCGACGCCTACCGCTTCGAGCTGCCCTTCCTGGCCGCCCCCATGGACTCGGTCGTCTCCCCGGCCACCGCGATCCGCATCGGTGAGCTGGGCGGCCTCGGCGTCCTCAACCTCGAGGGTCTGTGGACGCGGTACGAGGACCCGCAGCCGCTGCTCGACGAGATCCACGAGCTGGACGCGGAGACGGCCACCCGCCGTCTGCAGGAGATCTACGCGGCGCCCATCAAGGAGGAGCTGATCGGCGCCCGCATCAAGGAGGTGCGCGACTCCGGCGTGGTCACGGCGGCCGCGCTCTCCCCGCAGCGCACCGCCCAGTTCTCCAAGGCCGTCGTCGACGCGGGCGTGGACATCTTCGTCATCCGCGGTACGACGGTCTCGGCGGAGCACGTCTCGTCCTCGCACGAGCCGCTGAACCTCAAGCAGTTCATCTACGAGCTGGACGTCCCGGTGATCGTCGGCGGCTGCGCCACCTACACGGCCGCCCTGCACCTCATGCGCACCGGCGCGGCCGGCGTCCTCGTCGGCTTCGGCGGCGGCGCCGCGCACACCACGCGCAACGTCCTCGGCATCCAGGTCCCGATGGCGACGGCCGTCGCCGACGTGGCCGCGGCCCGCCGGGACTACATGGACGAGTCCGGCGGCCGGTACGTGCACGTGATCGCGGACGGCGGTGTCGGCTGGTCCGGCGACCTCCCGAAGGCGATCGCCTGCGGTGCCGACTCGGTGATGATGGGCTCCCCGCTGGCCCGTGGCACCGACGCGCCGGGCCGGGGCCACCACTGGGGTATGGAGGCGGTCAACGAGGAGCTGCCCCGCGGCAAGAAGGTCGACCTGGGCACGGTCGGCACGGTCGAGGAGATCCTCACCGGCCCGTCCCACACCCCCGACGGCTCGATGAACTTCTTCGGCGCCCTGCGCCGCGCCATGGCCACCACCGGCTACAGCGAGCTGAAGGAGTTCCAGCGCGTCGAGGTGACGGTCGCGGACAGCCAGCACCGTCGCTGACCCCGTACGACGCGAAGGGCCCGGTCACCGTAGCGGTGACCGGGCCCTTTCCGTGCGGGCACGCTCGTGGGCGTGCGTCGTGCTTAGGCGTGCTTCGTGAGGCGTGCGTCGCGCGCGTGTGTGCCTTACGAGCCGGCCTTCTTTGCGCCGGAGAACGCGGCGTAGGCGGCGATGGCGAAGAAGAGGAAGGTGAGCGGGCCCGCATCCTTCTTCCAGGCTTCCTGGACCACGCCGAAGTGGTCGAAGAACATCTCGGAGAAGCCCACGTGCAGGAGGTCCGCGATCATCATGGCCTCGCCGACCAGCTGGCCGAGGTAGACCGCGGCGAGCGCGAGCAGGATGCTCGCGATGGCGACGGCGGGGTTGCGCCCGCCGGCCTTGCCCGCCGCGACGCCGATGACGAAGCCGACACCGACGGCCGCCCAGCCGATCTCGTGCTCGGTGAGGCCGATGATCACGCCGTAGAGCGCGCCGACGACCAGGGCGGCCGCGAAGGCGGCGACCAGACCGAGGGCCAGGTTGTTCCGGACCGGCGCGGGCGGGGCCGGCGGCGCGGCGAACGCGCCCGGCTGCGCCGGGTACGGCGTACCGGGAACACCCGGCGCGCCAGGAGCAGACATACCAGGAGCCGCAGGAGCACCGGGAACACCAGGCGCGCCAGGGGCACCGGGCATCCCCGGGGCATCGGCGGGCGGCTGCTGGGCGTACGGGTTGCCGGCGGCCGGGCCGGGCTGCGGAGGCTGGGGTGGCGGAGATGACTGGTTCATGACAGAGATTCCCCCGAGGTGCGGCACCGCTGGATGCCGTGAGCGGATGACGGAACGGAAGACCCGTACGCACGTGTGTGCGACGAGTCCGGGGGAGACTAACAGCCGAGAACGACGACGCTCCCGGCTGTTTTCCGTTCGTGATCGTTCTCAGAGCCGGTGCGCGGCCCCCGTGGGCGTCACCCCGCGGGTGTCCAGCAGCAGCTGGGCCTTCACCGACAGGCCCTGGAGGTCGTACGTGCGGTGCGGCTGGAGCAGGATCGTCAGATCGGCGTCGGCGGCGGCCTCGTAGAGGGAGTCCACGCGCGGGACCGGGCGGTCCAGCAGGCTCCAGGAGGCCACCAGCGGATCGTGGTAGCTGACCGAGGCGCCCAGCTCCATCAGCCGCAGCGCGATCTCCTGCGCGGGCGTGCCCTGCTGGTCGGCGAGGTCGGCCTTGTAGGTGATGCCCAGCAGCAGGACGCGGGCGCCCCTGGCGGACTTGCCGTGCTCGTTCAGGAGGGCGGCGGCGCGCTGGACGACGTACCCCGGCATGCGGTGGTTGACCTGCTGGGCCAGCTCCACCATGCGCAGGCTGCGGCTGGCGTGGCCGGTCAGGTCCTGCGGGACGCCGTGCCCGCCGACGCCCGGCCCCGGCCGGAACGCCTGGAACCCGAACGGCTTGGTCTCCGCACAGCGGATCACGTCCCACAGGTCGACGCCCAGGTCGTGACAGAGCACGGCCATCTCATTGACCAGCGCGATGTTGACATGCCGGAAGTTGGTCTCCAGCAACTGCACGGTCTCGGCCTCGCGCAGCCCGCGCGCGCGGACCACCTTGTCCGTGAGCCGCCCGTAGAAGGTCGCGGCCGACTCGGTGCAGGCGGGGGTGAGACCGCCGATGACCTTGGGCGTGTTGGCGGGGGTGTGGTCGCGGTTGCCGGGGTCGACCCGGCTGGGCGAGTAGGCGAGGTGGAAGTCGCGGCCGGCGCACAGCCCGGAGCCCTCCTCCAGCAGGGGACGCAGGAACTGCTCGGTCGTTCCGGGCAGCACCGGCGACTCCAGGATGACCGTGGTGTGCGGGCGCAGCCGTTCGGCCAGGGCCCGCGCGGCCGTCTCGACCTGACTGAGGTCGAGCGTGCCGTCGGCGCCGCGCGGGGTCGGCGCGCAGATCACGGCGGTGCGCACCCGGCCGAGGTGGGCGGGGTCGGTGCCCGGCCGGAAGCCGGTGGCGTACATCCGGCGCAGCTCGGCGGGGCTGAGCGAGCCGGCCTCGGGGCCGGTGGCGTACCCGATGGTCGGGATCCCCGCGGCGACTGCGGCCTGGGCGAGCGGCAGGCCGTAGGGACCGAGTCCGATGACGGCGAGGTCTGCGGGCATGGCGTGGGCCGTCCTTCCCAGTAACCGAAGCGGGACAGGTGCGCAAGCCCTGTGGACTGGTCGAGCGAGCGCTCTGTCAGACTAGGTACAAATATGACCGTTATGTGTGATTGTGTTCGTGTGTCTTCCGCGGGTTGCGCGTGAGTTGTCCACAGGTTGTGAGCTCGTGGTGGCTGAAGTCGGGCAACCCGGTCAGAATTTGGGCATGAGGAGGGGGTGAACCGGGCTTCGCCCACCGGGTGCGGCCGACGCGAGCGGGTTTGCGACTGCGGGAGGCAGCGGTGAGGACAGCGACTCTGGATCCGGCGCAGCGCGCCGAGGCACTGGCCGGGATGGCGGAGCACGAACTGGACGTGCTGGTGGTCGGCGGTGGGGTGGTGGGCGCCGGCACCGCACTGGACGCGGTCACCCGTGGCCTGTCCACCGGCATCGTGGAGGCCCGCGACTGGGCGTCCGGCACCTCCAGCAGATCCAGCAAGCTCATCCACGGCGGCCTGCGCTATCTGGAGATGCTCGACTTCGCCCTCGTCCGCGAGGCACTCAAGGAGCGCGGACTGCTCCTGGAGCGGCTCGCCCCGCACCTGGTCAAACCGGTGCCGTTCCTCTACCCGCTCGAGCACAAGGGCTGGGAGCGGTTGTACGCCGGCTCGGGCGTCGCCCTCTACGACGCCATGTCCATGGCCCGCGGACACGGCCGGGGCCTGCCCATGCACCGCCACCTGAGCCGCCGTCACGCCCTCCGCGTCGCCCCCTGCCTGAGGAAGGACGCGCTGGTCGGCGCCCTCCAGTACTACGACGCCCAGATGGACGACGCCCGCTTCGTGACGACCTTGGTGCGCACGGCGGTGTCCTACGGCGCGAAGGCGGCCAACCGCGCGCGCGTGACCGGGTTCCTGCGCGAGGGCGAGCGGGTCGTCGGCGTCCGGGTGCAGGACGTGGAGGGCGGCGGGGAGTACGAGATCCGGGCCCGGCAGGTCGTCAACGCCACGGGCGTGTGGACCGATGACACCCAGGCCATGGTGGGTGAGCGCGGCCAGTTCCACGTCCGCGCCTCCAAGGGCATCCACCTCGTCGTGCCCAAGGACCGCATCCACTCCAGCACCGGCCTGATCCTGCGCACCGAGAAGTCCGTCCTGTTCGTCATCCCCTGGGGCCGGCACTGGATCGTCGGCACCACGGACACCGACTGGGACCTCGACAAGGCCCACCCGGCCGCCTCCAGCGCCGACATCGACTACCTGCTGGAGCACGTCAACTCGGTGCTCGCGGTGCCCCTGAGCCGCGACGACGTCCAAGGTGTGTACGCGGGCCTGCGGCCACTGCTGGCCGGTGAGTCCGACGCCACCAGCAAGCTGTCCCGCGAGCACACCGTCGCGCACCCGGCCCCGGGGCTCGTGGTGGTCGCGGGCGGCAAGTACACGACCTACCGGGTGATGGCCAAGGACGCCGTCGACGAGGCGGTCCACGGTCTCGACATGCGCGTCGCCGACTCCGTGACGGAGGAGATCCCGCTGCTCGGCGCGGAGGGCTACCCGGCACTGTGGAACGCGCGAGCACGTATCGCCGCCCGCCACAGGCTGCACGTGGTCCGCGTGGAGCACCTGCTGAACCGTTACGGCTCGATGTCCGAGCAGGTGCTGGAGCTCATCGCCGCCGATCCCACCCTGGGCGAGCCGCTCAAGCACGCCGACGACTATCTGCGTGCCGAGATCGTCTACGCCGCCTCGCACGAGGGCGCCCGTCACCTGGACGACGCGCTCACCCGCCGCACCCGCATCTCCATCGAGACCTTCGACCGGGGCACCCGCAGCGCCCGCGAGGCCGCCGAACTGATGGCACCCGTCCTCGGCTGGGACAAGGACCAGATCGAGCGTGAGGTCGAGCACTACGAGAAGCGGGTGGAGGCCGAGCGGGAGTCCCAGCTCCAGCCCGACGACCAGACGGCCGACGCGGCGAGGCTGGGCGCGCCGGACATCGTGCCGCTGTAGGAGGGTCCGGGGGCGGGTGGCTGGGCTCGGCGGAGGGGGCTGCTTCGTGGGCTGTTGGGCGCAGGGTGGCTGCTGGGGGACACGGCTATGTGCGCTGGGCCGGGGCCGACTTCACTCGAACGGGTGGCCCCGGCTGGGATCTCCGTTCGGGACTTGGTCGTTCTACCGGGTGCGAGGGCAGAACTCGGCGGAGAGCAAGGCCGGTTCGAGCCGGGGGTTCGCGCTCGCGTCCGTGTTCGCGCGGAAGGTGAGGACGCGACGGCCGTCGACGGTGGCCGCGGTGCGCACGTAGCTGCCGGGGATCCGCCCGTTGTGCCCCCACACCGTGATGCCGCACGGAAGCCGGGCCGGGTACAGGCCCATGCCGTACACGCCATGTGCGGCGCGTGTGTCGAGCATCTCGCGCAGCCGGCGCGGGGGCAGCAGCTCGCCGCCCAGCAGGGCCGCGTAGAAGCGGTCCAGGTCGTCGAGCGTGGTCACCAGCTCGCCCGCCGCGCCGGCCACGCGCGGATCGAGCTCGGTGACGTCGGAGCCGTCGGCGGCGTAGGCGCGGCCGTGCGGCTGGGGCAGCGACCGGCGGGAGCCGGGGAAGGAGGTGCCCGTCAGACCCAGCGGAGCGATGATCCGGCGCCGGGCCTCGGTGGCGTACGAGTGGCCGGTGACCTGGCGGACGACCATGCCGAGGAGGACGTAGTTGGTGCTGGAGTAGGCGTAGTGGCCCGGGCGGGCCGGAGGGAGGGCGAGAGCGAGGCGTACGTCTTGAAGCGGAGTCAGGGCGACTTTCCCGCGAGTGACCTGGGCGAAGTCGGGGAGTCCGCTGGTGTGGGTGAGCAGGGCGCGCAGGGTGATGTGGCGGCCGTCGGTGCGGCGACCGCGCAGCAGCCCGGGCAGGTACCGCTCCACGGGGTCGGACAGGGAGAGCCGGTGTTCCGCGGCCAGTTGCAGCACGACCGTCGCGACGAAGGTTTTCGTGATGCTGCCGGCCCGGAAGCGGTCGGCCCGGGTGATGTCGCGGCCGGCGGCCGTGTAGTGGTACGTGCGGCGGGAGCCGGCGCTGTCCCGGGTCAGCAGGGCGGCGGCCGGGGCCCCTCCCTCGGTGACCAGCAGCGGGAGGACCGCGTTCGTGGCCCTGGCGGCGGATGCGGCGCCTGCCGCGAAGGTGGTGGAGGGTGAGGCGGGGGCGCCGGGCTGGGCGGGGGTGAGCAACAGGGCGAGCAGCAGGACCGGCGGCAGGACCGGCAGCAGGACCGGCAGCAGGGCCCGCGGTGCCGGTACGGGCGGCAGGGTCCGCAGCGTCCGCAGCACGGCGCCGCCCTTGTCCGCACCCTTGGCCGTCTCTGCGCCCGTACCCGTGTGCGCGCTCATGTCGCACCCGCGCCCGCGCCCGCACTCATGCCCGCACCTGCGTCCCTACCCTGCGCCCACAGCCGTGCCCGCACGGTGCGCCCGACCGCGCCCGCGCCCACAGCCGTGTCCGCGACCTGCGCCCGCCCGCTGCGCCCGCACCCGTATCCGTGTCGGTGTCCGTACCGGTGCCCGTACCCGGGTCGGCGGTCTTGATTCCGATAAGTGGAGCATCTGGTTCTGTCAGTGTCCCGGTGCGCGCGGGCCGGGGAGCGGACAGGTGTGAAGACAGGGGACCCCTGGCGTCGGCCACTTGTCGGGTGAGAGACAATGGAGGCTCTGTCAGGGCCGGTTGCATGAGGGGACGCATGTCGGAGGCGGAGCGGGCGGGGACTTCACGTCAGGACACTCGTCGGGACAAGAGCGAGCGTCGTCTTCTTGCCGGGCGGTACCGGCTGGGAGACGTGCTGGGCCGCGGTGGTATGGGCACGGTGTGGCGTGCCGAGGACGAGACCCTGGGCAGGACGGTCGCCGTCAAGGAGCTGCGGTTCCCGTCGAACATCGACGAGGAGGAGAAGCGGCGCCTGATCACGCGCACCCTGCGCGAGGCCAAGGCGATCGCCCGGATCCGCAACAACAGCGCGGTGACGGTCTTCGACGTGGTCGAAGAGGACGACCGGCCGTGGATCGTCATGGAGTTGGTCGAGGGCAAGTCCCTGGCCGAGGTCATCCGTGAGGACGGCCTGCTGGAGCCCAGGCGGGCGGCCGAGGTCGGCCTGGCCGTCCTCGACGTGCTGCGCTCCGCGCACCGCGAGGGCATCCTGCACCGGGACGTGAAGCCGTCCAACGTGCTGATCGCCGAGGACGGCCGGGTCGTGCTCACCGACTTCGGTATCGCGCAGGTCGAGGGCGACCCGTCCATCACCTCCACCGGCATGCTCGTCGGCGCCCCCTCCTACATCTCCCCGGAGCGCGCCCGCGGGCACAAGCCGGGGCCGGCGGCCGACATGTGGTCGCTGGGCGGCCTGCTGTACGCGGCGGTCGAGGGTGTTCCGCCGTACGACAAGGGTTCGGCGATCGCCACTCTCACCGCGGTGATGACCGAGCCCCTGGAGGAGCCCAAGCACGCGGGCCCGCTCAGGGACGTCATCTACGGCCTGCTCTCCAAGGATCCCGCGCATCGGCTCGACGACGCCGGTGCCCGGTCCATGCTCAACGCCGTGATCCACGCGCGCGAGCCGGAGCCGTTGGACGCCACGCGGGTGGTTCCGCTGCCGAAGCAGCCCGACGGGCCCGAGGGCAAGCGGGGCGACGAGGCCGCCGAGCGGCTGCGCGGGGCGCTGCGTTCGGTCCGCAAGGCGGCCGGGTCAGCGGGCGCGGCGGCCGCCACGCGGTCGAAGGACGGCGGAGGCCCGCAGGGCACGTCCGGCGCTGCCGCGACCGGAGCCTCCGACGCGGCGGGCGTCCCCGGGCAGAGCTCCGCGAAGACCCAGGGCGCCGGAGCGGCGGGACGGTCTGCCGGTGCCGCCGCGCAGGGTTCCGCGGCATCGGGTTCCGTGGCATCGGGTTCCGGGGCCGCACCGAACTCCAGCGCGAACAAGCCGAGTTCCGGCTGGCCCGTGGTGCCGCCGCCGGACCTGGACCTGCCGCCGCGGCCGGTGCCGAGGGCGTCGCTCACCGACGTGGTGCCCAGGCGCACGCTGCTGATCGTGGCGCTGGTCGTCGCCCTCGCGGTGCTCGGCACCGTCCTCGCCGTCACGCTCGGCGGTGGCGACAAGGGTGACAAGGGCGCCGGTGCGAAGCCCGCGTCGAGCGCCAGTGCCTCCGTCAAGGAGGACAAGAACGCGGGGACCAGGGCGGGCGACGGCAGCGGTACGCGCACGGACGGTTCCGCCTCGGCGAGCGCCTCGACCGGTTCCGGAGCGGACGGCACGGCGGGCGCGAAGCCGAGCGAGTCGGGCGACGACTCCGGCGACGACTCCAGGTCGTCCGGCTCCAAGAACGGCGGGAGCGCGCCGGCGGTGTCGACCCACAAGGGCGGCCAGGGCTACTCGATCGGGCTGCCCAAGGGCTGGAAGTACGAGTCCACCGGACGGGCTGGAGACCGCTACACGGGTCCCGACGGGCAGAAGCTGCTCGTCGGCTGGACCAGCACGCCCAAGAGCGACCCGGTGGCGGACTGGGAGAACCAGGAGCGCTCCATGGTGCGCCCCCAGTACAAGCGGATCCGCATAGAGAAGGTGGACTACCGAGGCTGGAACACCGCCGACTGGGAGTTCACCTACGTGGGTGACGGCACCAAGTACCGCTCCATCGACCGGGGTTTCGTGGTGAACAGCCGTCTCGGGTACGGGCTGATGTACACCGCGAAGGCCGGTCAGTGGGACAGCGAACTGCGCAAGGACACCTGGAAGACGCTGACACGGTCCTTCGAGCCCAAGTCATGACCTGAACGAGCCCGGGCCGGGAGCATCGTCGAGAATCTCTCATCCCTCAATGCGAGTTGCCTCCGGCACGTATCGTGAATGGTCGAGGACCGTACGCAGCCGGGTCCGGACGCGGAACGGGTCGCACGGCGAACGAAAGTGAACGGCCGGACGGCAGGGGGAGGCAACGTGGACGAGTATGCGGGCCGAGTACTCGCCGATCGCTACCGCCTTCCGTTGCCGCCCTCCGACGAGTACGAACTGACCGAGACCCTCGCCTTCGACACCTACAGCGGGCAGGAGGTCCTGGTCCGTCAGGTGCCGTTGCCCGAGGTCGTCGAGGCCGAGGTGCTCGACGCGGAGGGGCTGCCCGCGGGGTTCACCGCGCGTGAGCGCGGGGCGCGCCGGACCCCGGTGGCCCGGACCGCGACCCGCAGGCCCACGGACCCGGCGGTGCGGCGCGCGGTCGAGGCCGTGCAGGCGGTCGCCGGCATCCCCGACCATCCGCGGCTGGACCAGGTCTTCGACGTGTTCGCCGAGGGCGGTTCGCTGTGGATCGTCAGCGAGGCCGTGCCCGCGCGTCCGCTGTCCGCGCTCCTCGCCGAGCAGCCGCTGACGCCGTACCGGGCGGCGGAGGTCGCCTCCGACGTCCTCATGGCGCTGCGCGTGCTGCACGCTCACGGCTGGGTGCACCGCAACGTCACCGCCCGCACGGTCCTCGTCCTCGACGACGGCCGCATCATGCTGACCGGCCTCGCAGTCGGCGCGGCGGAGGAGGCGCTGTGCGGATACGACCCGGTACCGGTGGAGGAAGGCCGGGACGACGGCCCCGCCCTCCCGGCCCCCCGTGACGCCGGTGCCTTCCCGCGTTCCGGTGGCCCGGCCGGCGGTGGTCCCGTCGCCGGTGGCCCGGTCGCCGACGGGCCGGCTCCTTCCGCCGACGTCGACCCCGAGGCCGCGCGGCGGGCCGCGATCCAGGCGCGGGTGGCCGGCGGGCTGCCGACGCCGGACGGAAGCGGGGCTTCCGGCGGAGTCGGGGGCGCTGGACCTGCGGGCCCGCGGGCACTGGAGAGCGGCAGCGGGGACGACATCCGTGCCGCCCGCGCCGGGGCCATCGCCGCGTACCGCGCGGGAGCCCGCGCCGCGGCGCGTGTGCAGGAGGCCCAGCAGAACGGCCGCGCCGCCCTCCCCGGCGCCCGACCGCCGGCCCCCGGCGACACCGACGGCGACGGCGCGGCACGACAGCCGTACGCCCCCGAACAGGGCAGCACGCCCCCCGGCCACACGCCCCCCGGCACGATCGCCGACCCCTACGGCGTGCACGGCAGGCCCTGGCACGGCGCCACACCCCGCCCGGCCTCCGGCACCACACCGGCCCCGGCGGACGGCGCCCCGCAACGCCCGAGCACCCTCCCCCCGGCAACATCCGGCCCCCAGCCGTCTCCGGGATCCGCCCCGCACGGAGCCGTCCCGCCGGGATTCGCCCCCCAGCCGTCTCCGGGATCCGCCCCGCACGGGACGCCCCCGCCCGGAGCCGCCCCCCAACCGTTCCCCGGAGCCACCCCGCACGCACCCACCCCGCACGCACCCACCCCGCACGCACCCACCCCGCCCGGAACGGCCCCTCACGCATCCGCCCCGTCGGGCGCCCTCTCCCCAGGAGCCGCCCCCGCAGGCAGCCCCGCCGACAGCCCCTTCGCCCGCCCCACGTCAGCCGCACCCCCGGCCGGCGCCTCCTCCGCCCGCCCCACGCCGGCCGCACCCCCCGTCCTCCCCTCCCAGAGCACCGGCCCCTCCCGCTGGGACGACCCGCCCGCCGGAACGTCCGTACGGCGCGGGCCCGGGACCGCGATCGCGGCTGAGCGGGCCCGGCAGGTGCGGATGACCGTGGTGGGCCCGGTGACCGAGCGGTGGGCGCCGGAGCAGGCCGGGCCCGTGCACGAGAACTGGCAGCTGGCGGCGCCGATCGGGCCGGCCACGGACCTGTGGGCCCTCGGGGCCCTGTTGTTCCGGGCCGTGCAGGGGCACGCGCCCTACCCTGAGGAGTCCACGGCCGAGCTGGTGCAGCTGGTGTGCTCGGAGCCGCCCGCCTTCGCGGAGGAGTGCGGGCCGCTGCGCCCGGTCGTGGAGTCGTTGCTGCGCCAGGACCCCACCGACCGGCCGGACGTGGAGGAGTTGAGCGGCTGGCTGCGTTCGCTGGTGCGGTCCGCGCCCGAGCCGGACGCGGGCAGCCATGTCGTCACGGTCCCGCCCGCCGACCCCAGGCGGCTGCCGATCGTGCGGCGGCGCGGAGAGCTGGTGCGGCGACGGCGCGCCGGGATGCCCGCGCCCCATCCGCACGGGCGGCACAAGCGGGCCCGGGAGGAGGAGCGTTCGCCGCGCAGCCTCGGCCGGACCCTGCTCCTGCTGATCCTGCTCCTGCTGGCCGGTGCGGTGGCGTACGCGATGCTGTTCATGCCGAAGCAGGACGGGAGCGGCGCGGCGAGCGGCGACCGTACCGGCAGCGCGGGACAGGCGAGCCCCACCCCCTCCCGCACCCGGCAGCCGTCCACCGGTGCGTCGGCCGGCGGCAACGCGTCCGGTGGCGGCCCTTCGGCGTCCGGGCCCGCCACCGAGACCCAGACCGGCGGCGACTCCTCCGTCGCCGACGGGTTCACGCTGCGCGCCGACCCGGACGGTTTCAAGATCGCGGTCGCCAACGGCTGGGCCCGCACGCCCAGGAACGGACGCGGCCAGGTGGTGTACACGCACGGGAACTTCGAGCTGCTCGTCGTACCGGGACGGGACGGCACCTCCACGTACGGCACCGATCCGATGGCCTACCAGCGGGACAGGGAAAGCGAACTCCAGCCGTACCGGGACTCCAGTTGGGCCACGGCCACCGGACTGCGCACCATCGAGGTGGGCGGACGGACCATGGCGGAGGGGCAGTTCACCTGGACCGACGACCAGGGGCGCGACCTGTATGTGCGCAACATGGCGATCCTGCTGAACGGCCGCTACCACATCGTGCAGGTCCGCGGCCCGGAGGCGGAGCGCGACGAGGTGACCCGGCTGTACGAGCAGGCGACGGCGACGTACCGCTACACGGGCTGAGCGGCACCACGTACACCCGTCGAAGACGCCGTACGCCGACCGAGCACGCCGTTCGCCGACCGAGCACGCCGTTCGCCGACCGAGTGCCGTACGCCGACCGAGCAAGCCGTACGGCGGCCGGGCTTCCCCGCATCGCTTGAGCACTTCCTGCACTGGTCGCGTATTCCCTACACCGGCCGTACGCATGGGGATTCGGTGCTTCCGGGTGCCCGGGGCACAAGCGTCACAGGACTGTCACCTTGGCACCCCGCTTGTTCCCCGCGGACAGGCCGGTCCTTAGTCTGACCCTGACAAGACCATTGCGGGGCAACGTGAATCAGATGCAGGGCCTGCTCATAGCGGGCCGCTACCGGCTCGCCGACTCCATCGGCAGGGGCGGCATGGGCCGGGTGTGGCGCGCTCACGACGAGGTGCTGCACCGGCAGGTCGCCGTCAAGGAGTTGACCGCCGCGCACTTCGTCTCGGACAGCGACCAGGCCATCCTGCTCGCCCGCACCCGGGCCGAGGCGCGAGCCGCCGCGCGCATCAACCACTCCGCCGTCGTCACCGTGCACGACGTCCTCGAACACGACGGCCGCCCCTGGATCGTGATGGAGCTGGTCGAGGGCAACTCGCTGGCCGACGCGGTCAAGGAGCGCGGCCGCATCGAGCCGCACGAGACCGCGCGCATCGGTGTGTGGGTGCTGCGGGCGCTGCGCGCCGCGCACGCCGCGGGCGTCCTGCACCGGGACGTCAAGCCCGGCAACGTCCTGCTCGGCCGGGACGGCCGGGTGCTGCTCACCGACTTCGGCATCGCCCAGATCGAGGGCGACACCACCATCACCCGCACCGGGGAGGTCGTCGGCTCGGTCGACTACCTCGCGCCCGAGCGGGTGCGCGGCCACGACCCCGGCCCGTCCTCCGACCTGTGGGCCCTGGGCGCCACGCTGTACACGGCGGTCGAGGGCCGCTCGCCGTTCCGCCGCACCTCACCGCTGAGCACCATGCAGGCGGTCGTCGAGGAGGAGGCGGAGGAGCTCCGCCACGCCGGCGCGCTCGGCCCGGTCATCTCCGCCCTGCTGCGCAAGGAACCGGCCCAGCGGCCCACCGCCGAGGAGGCCGAGCAGATGCTCGCCGAGGCGGCGGAGGGCAGACGGCCCAGCGCGGCCCAGGCGTTCATACCGACCCAGAGCTCGGGCCTGGGCACCCCCGGTCCGTACGGCCCCCGGCCGGGCCCGCAGGGATACGGCACCGGCGCGGGCCCTGCGGGGTACGGCATCGGTACGGGCCCCGCGGGGTACGGCACCGGTACGGCGCCGCCCGCCGGTTACGGCCCCGGCACCCCGGGCCGCTCCGCCACCGGGGGGACGGCGCTCGAGCCCACGATGCTGGGCCCGGCCGGCGGACCCGGTGGCCCGGCGCAGGCCCGGCCCCGGCCACGGCGCCGACTGCGCTCGCTCGCACTGGTCGTCGCGATGGCGGCCGTGATCGGCGGGGGCGCCGCGGTGGGCTACCAGCAGTGGCAGTCGAGGCAGCAGGACTCCGACGCGGTCGTCGCCCCGCCCGCAGCGCAGACCTCGGAGGCGAACACCCGGGCCCCGGACGGCACCGTCCCCGGCAGCTGGGAGCGCTACGACGACCCGATCGGCTTCAGCGTCTCCCTGCCCAAGGGCTGGAAGCGCAAGGTGTACCGGCCCAGCGGCGGCATACAGGTCGACTTCAAGCAGGTCGACTACTCGCCCGACGGCGGCCTGCACTTCGTCCGTATCGCCGTCGACCCCGCCCCTGACTTCGCCGGCGGCTACCAGCACCAGCTGGACCTGGAACAGCAGCTCCGAAACCGGCTGGTCGGCTACAAGCGCGTGACCATGAAGGAGAACACCTACCGCGACTGCAAGGGCTCGCTGTGGGAGTACACCTGGAACGCGCGCAAGCAGGACGAGCCCTACGTCGCCGGGCCCCGGCGCGCCATCGAGGAGACGTACATCTCGCGGGGGGGCACGGAGTACGCGATCTACATGTCGACGCCCGCGGAGGACTGGGCGAGGACGAGCAAGCAGTTCAAGTGGGTGCTGCAGAGCTGGCAGCCGAAGGCGGGCTGAGCGCCGAGGGACGCGGGCTCAGCGCCGAGGGACGCGGCCTGAGCGCCGAGGGACGCGGCCTGAGCTCCGGGGCACGTACGAGCGCCGGGGTACGCGCGTAGTGCGCGCCCCTGTGCCTCGGGCTTGGCCGATCAGCGCCCTCTCTTGGCCGAGTGCTCCCCGGAGCGGTCGCGTCCGGTGCGGCATGATGGGCGCATGGGGACCGAGGGGGACGACTTCCGTGTGATCGCGGGCCGTTACCGCCTGGAGGCGCGCATCGGCCGCGGCGGCATGGGTGTCGTGTGGGGGGCGAGCGACCAGGTGCTGGGCCGCCGGGTGGCGGTGAAGGAACTCGCCCCGGACGACTCCCTCGCGGACGACGACGTACGCCGTCGCCGTGACCGCACCCTGCGCGAGGCGCGGGCGGTCGCCCAGCTGCGGCACCCGCACATCATCGTCGTGCACGACGTCGTCGAGCAGGACGAACGGCCGTACATCGTCATGGAGTTGATCGACGGCGGCTCCCTCGCGGACCGGATCACCACGAGCGGCCCGGTCGATGCCGCGGAGGCCGCCCGGATCGGCATCGATCTGCTGAGCGCCCTGGGCACCGCGCACGAGGCGGGGGTGCTGCACCGGGACGTCAAGCCCGCCAACGTCCTGGTCGAGTCGGGCACCGACCGGGTCGTGCTCACGGACTTCGGGATCGCGCAGGTCGCGGGTGCCAGCACGCTGACCGAGACCGGCTCCTTCGTCGGCTCGCCCGAGTACACCGCCCCCGAGCGGATGTCCGGCCTGCGGGCGGGCCCGGAGTCCGACCTGTGGTCGGTGGGCGTGCTGCTGTGCGCTGTGCTCAGCGGCGAGTCGCTGTTCCGGCGCGATTCGCTCGGCGGCATCCTGCACGCCGTCGTGGCCGCCGAGATCCGGCCGCCCGCGCAGGCCGAGCCGCTGCTGCCGGTCGTACGGGGCCTGTTGGAGCGCGATCCCGAGCGGCGGCTGGGCGCGGCAGACGCCGAGCGGATGCTGCGGACGTTCCTGGAGACGGGCCGCACCCCGCCGGCGCCGGGCACCGCGACCACGGGGCGCACGCACCGGCTCGGCGGGGGACGCGCGGCGCGGCACGGCGGCTTGGGCGGCCGCCCGTCCGACGCCTCCTACTCGCCGACCGAACACGACGTGGCGCACGGGGCGTTGGCCCCGCCCGGCGGATCGGGAGGGTCGGGAGGATCGGGCGGAACGGAAGGACCGGAAGGGCTGGGAAGATCGGGAGGAGGGGAGAGGCTGGCCGGGGCGGAGTCGGCACACCCCTCGTCGGCGGTCCCGTCGGGTGAACAGCCCCCGCCGGCACGGCAGTCCACGCGCGGTGTGCTGATCGCCGCGCTCCTCGTCGCCGCCGTCGCCGGGGCGGGCGTCTCGGCGGCGGCGCTGCTGCTGAACCAGGGCGGCGACGCGGGCGGTGGCACACCTGGTGGTACGGCGTCCAGCCCTGCGACCGGCACGGGTACGGCCACGACACCGTCCCCGACGGTCTCCGGTACGGGCACCGCTCCGCCCGCCGTGCCCGGCACGCCGACGGCCACCGACAAGCACACGGCACCCTCCGGCTACCGCACCGCCCTGGACCCGGCCGGCTACTCCCTCGCCGTACCAGAGGACTTCACCCGCGAGCGGCAGGGCGAGCGGGTCTTCTACTTCTCCCCGGGGGAGACCTTCCGCCTCGGCATCAAGGTCACCCCGCCCGGACCGGGCGGCCCCGTCGCGGTCATGAACCGTTCGGCGGCCGAGGGGCCCGGCAACAACCCCGGTTACCACGACGGCCGGGTCACCCAGACCACCCACGCCGGACACCCCGCCGCGCTCTGGGAGTTCACCTGGAACGGCTACAGCGCCGCCGAGGGCCCGCGCCACACCTATGACCTGTGCTGGGAGGAGGGCGGCCGCATGTACGACGTGTGGGTGTCGGCGCCGGTCGGGAAGGTGCGCGAGGCACGGGAGCACTTCGACGTGGCCCTCGACACCTTCACGGTCACCGCTCGCTGACCGCTCGCTGACCGCTCGTCGACGCCGTATCAGTCACGACCGGACGGCACCTCGTCGGTCACGGCTCTGTGACCGTTCATGAGCGATGTGGCTCGTAGCGCACATGGCGCGATATGGATGGAACATGAGCAACGACGGGGGAACGGGCCGCCCGGCCGACGAGACGACGAGCTTTGTTCTGCAACCGCCGAACGGGGGCGCGAACGGGGGCGCGAACACGGGCGCGAACGCGGGCGCGAACAGCGGGGCGGGCGCGGCCGTGAACCCGTACGGGGTCGCAGACCGTCATCAGGGCCGACTGCCGCCGCACGCCGTGCCCACCCAGGTGTCCGCGCCCCCGCCGACGGCCCAGGAGCCCGGCGCCGGACGGCTGATCGCCGGCCGCTACCGGCTGCTCGCCAAGCTCGGGCACGGCGGGATGGGCACCGTGTGGCGGGCCAAGGACGAGGTGGTGGACCGTGAGGTGGCGGTCAAGGAACCCCGGGTACCGGACCACCTTCCCGAGCGGGAACGCGCCACCGCCTTCGAGCGGATGCGCCGCGAGGCCCGTGCGGCGGCCCGGCTCGACCACCCCGCGGTGGTCGGCGTGCACGACGTCGCCGTGGTCGACGGACGGCCGTGGATCGTGATGGAGCTGGTGCGCGGCCGTTCGCTGGGCGCCGCCCTCCAGGAGGGCACGCTGGGCGCCCGCGAGGCGGCCCGGATCGGTCTGGAGGTGCTCGGCGCGCTGGAGACGGCCCACGCGGCCGGCGTCCTGCACCGGGACGTGAAACCGGACAACGTGCTGCTCGGCCGGCACGACCGGGTCGTCCTCACCGACTTCGGCATCGCCCTGATCGAGGGCGACTCGAACCTGACCGACACCGGCGGCTTCGTCGGCTCGCCCGAGTACATCGCGCCGGAGCGGGTGCTGGGCCAGCGCCCCGGCCCGGCCAGCGACCTGTGGTCCCTGGGCGTGGTGCTCTACACGGCCACCGAGGGCGTCTCCCCGTTCCGCCGCAGCAACACCCCCGCCACCCTCCAGTCCGTTCTCAACGCCACCCCGGCCCCGCCCGCCGCCACCCCGGCCCCGCCCGCCGCCGCGCCGGGCCCGCTCGCCGAGGTCATCAACGGCCTGCTCCAGAAGGACCCCGCCCGCCGTCCGACGGCACCCCAGGTCCGCGCCCTGCTGGAGGCGGCCGCGAACCCTCCGGCGCCCGAGCCCGCCCACCCCGCGCCGGCCACGGCGCAGGCCACCGTGCCCGCGAGCGGTTCCCGGCGCCGGGGCCGGGGCCGCGCGCTCTGGCTGGGCGCCGGCGCGGCGGTGGTCGCGGCCGCGGTGGCCGGATACCTGCTGCTCGCCGACCCGTTCGCGGGCCCGCTCCCCGACGACTGGACGAAGCACACCGACGCCCGGCTGGGCGCCACCGTCGCCACCCCCGCGGCCTACCAGATCGGTCACCCGGAGAAGGACGCCCCCGACCAGAACTGGGTGTCGTACACGGACTACAGCGGCGACATCTCCATCGTCCTGCACCTCGCCCGGAAGTCGGACGACTCCCTGCACGAGATCCAGAGCAACGCGCCGGCCCAGATGCACGCCGACGACGAGAAGTTCAAGAACCAGGGCGAGTACACCCTCGACATGCCCAAGGGCGCGAAGACGGATCCGGACGACAGCCCCACGTACCGCGGGAGAAAGGCCGCGAAGAACACCGTGGAATACAAGACCGACGACTCGCAGAATCCGCGCCCCCGCGAACTCCAGATCTTCTATTACGTCACCAAGGCCGGCGACCTGTACGAACTCACCGTCGGCTACCCGGGCAAGGGCGACTTCACCGACCGGGGCCGGGAAGTGGCGAGGACGGCGATCGCCAACCTGGACATCGGGAAACTCTGACAGCCGTCCGGGCGGTGAGGCGCGGATGCTCCAACTCGCGCTGTGTGAAAGCGAGTTGGAGTTCCGCGTGTCGTTTGACCGCACCTCTTCGACAAGGGCGGGGTGCGCACGGTACTCATGTGGCATGAGTGAAGACGGCGAACACCCGCCCGACGGACCTCTGATCGGCGGGCGCTACCGGCTCGTCGCGCGCATCGGGTCCGGCCCGACCGGCACCGTCTGGCGCGCCCGGGACGAGGAGGGACAGCGGGAGGTCGCCGTCAAGGAGCCTCTGCTGCCCGGGGACCCGGCCGACGACGAGGAGAGCGGCCGGATCGCCCACCGCCTCTACCGGGAGGCCCGCGCCGCCGCCCGCGTGCGGCACCCCTCCGCCGTCACCGGCCTCGACGTGGTCACCGAGGCCGGGCTGCCGTGGATCGTCATGGAGCTGGTCGAGGGCGAGTCGCTGCGCGAGGCCGTACGACGCGGACCGCTGCCGCCCGCCGAGGCCGCCCGGGTGGGGCTCGCCGTCCTCGGGGCACTGCGTGCCGCGCACGCCGTCGGGATCGTGCACCGGGACCTCAAGCCCGCCAACGTCCTGATCGAGGCCGGCACCGGGCGGGTCGTCGTCACCGACTTCGGGATCGGGGACGGGCACGCCGAGGAGACCCCCGCCGGATTCGTCGCCCCGGAGCGGCTGTCCGGGCGCGCCGCCGGCCCCGCCTCCGACCTGTGGTCCCTCGGGGCACTGCTGGCCACCGCCGTCGAGGGCGCCGACCCCGGTCCGCTCGGCCCGCTGCTGGAACGCCTGCGCGCACCCGAACCGGAGGCCCGGCCGGGCGCGGACGAGGTCGCGGTGGTGCTGGAGGCGTGCGTGGGCGGCACGTCGGTGGAGGAGGCGGCTGCGAAGGAGGCTGTGGAGGAGGCGGTATCCGTATCGACACCGGCTCCGGCCCCGGTACCGGTGTCTGTGGCTCAGTCGGCTCAGTCGGCTCAGTCGGCGCAGGCGCCCGGGGCAGAGGCCGAGCCCGTGCCGGTCCCGGCAACCCCGCCCCTGTCCCCGCCCACCGACACCCGACTGTCCCTGCCCACCGACACCCGACTGTCCCCGCCCACCGACACCCGCCGCCGCACCCCCCTCGCCGCCCTCGGCCTCCTCCTCGCGAAAAAACCCGCGGGCGAATGATCGCCACCGGACAACGCGCTGATCAGCACATTCGCTGCCAGTGATCACTGGCAGTGTGTGAGCAGACGGTGAAACCCCGTTACCGACGGGTACACAAAGTTCTCCTCCCGTCATACCCTGCGCCTCATGACGGACTCGCAGGCCCAGGACCGCACCGGTACCAACCCGCTCGCCCCCGCCCCCGAAGGCGTCCGCACCGCCGCCGACGTGGTCACCCCGGAGCTGGTGGCGCAGCTGACGAAGGGCGTCGTCGGCTCCGGCCGTACCGCCAACCACACCCCGTTCACCGGCGAGAAGCTGGCGGACCTGCCCGAGTCCACCCCGGAGGACGTGCTCAAGGCCTACCAGGCCGCCCGCGCCGCGCAGGCGGTGTGGGAGAGGACTCCGGTACGGCAGCGGGCCGCCGTGCTGCTCCGCTTCCACGACCTGGTGCTCGCCCGCCAGGCCGAGGTCCTCGACCTGATCCAGCTGGAGACCGGCAAGGCCCGGCTGCACGCGCACGAGGAGGTGCAGGCCGTCGCCGTCGCGGCCCGCCACTACGGGCGCAAGGCCCCCGCCTACCTGCGGCCCAAGCGGCACACCGGCGCCATCCCGACCCTGACGAAGGTCACCGAACTCCGCCACCCGCGCGGAGTGGTGGGCCAGATCGCCCCCTGGAACTACCCGCTGGAGCTGTCCGTCGGCGACGCGCTGCCCGCGTTCGTGGCCGGCAACGCGGTCGTGATGAAGCCGGACACGGAGACCTGCCTGACCGCCCTGTGGGCCCGTGACCTGCTGATCGAGGCCGGGCTGCCCGAGGGCGTCTTCCAGGTCGTGCTCGGCGAGGGCCCGGTCGTCGGCCCGGAGGTCGTCCGGCACGCCGACTACGTCTCCTTCACCGGCTCCACCCGCACCGGCCGCGAGGTCGCCGCGGGCGCCGCCTCCCGCCTGGTCGGCGTCTCCCTCGAACTCGGCGGCAAGAACGCGATGCTGGTGCTCGACGACGCCGACATCGAGAAGGCCGCCGCGGGCGCCGTCCGCGCCTGCTTCTCCTCCGCCGGACAGCTCTGCATCTCCATCGAGCGGCTGTACGTCCACGAGTCGGTCGCCGACGCCTTCCTGGAGCGCTTCGCCGCCCGCACCAAGGCCATGCGGCTCGGCAACTCCCTCGCCTACGGCGCCGACATGGGCTCCCTGGTCGGCGAGCGGCAGCTCAAGACCGTCGAGCGGCACGTGGCGGAGGCCGTCACCAAGGGCGCGAAGCTGGTCGCCGGCGGCGTGGCCCGCCCCGACATCGGCCCGTACTTCTTCGAGCCCACCATCCTCGACGGGGTCGAGGACTCGATGGCCGTCTGCGACGAGGAGACCTTCGGCCCGGTCGTCTCCGTCTACCGGTTCAAGACCGACGACGAGGCCGTCGAGCGCGCCAACGCCACGTCGTACGGTCTGAACGCGTCCGTGTGGACGACGAGTGCCGGCCGTGGCCGGGACGTCGCCGCCCGGCTGCGCACCGGCACGGTCAACGTCAACGAGGGGTACGCGCCCGCCTACGGCAGCGTCCAGTCCCCGATGGGCGGGATGAAGGACTCCGGTCTCGGCCGCCGCCACGGCTCCGAGGGCATCCTCAAGTACACCGAGGCCCAGACGGTCGCCCAGCAGCGCCTGCTGCCGATGGCGCCGTCGCTGGGCATGGACGACGAGAAGTACGCCCGCTTCATGAGCACGAGTCTGAGCCTGATGAAGGCATTCCGGTTCCGGTAGGCCACCCGGGGGCGCGGGGCCGCATTCGACATGCGGCTTCGCCGCCGGGGCGCGACCGGCCACAGCCACAGAGCACCTGCACGCGAAACTCAGCGAGGAGACCCCCGTGCCCCAGGACGCTTACGACTACGACGTCCTCGTCATCGGCTCCGGCTTCGGCGGATCGGTGTCGGCCCTGCGCCTGACGGAAAAGGGTTACAAAGTCGGCGTCCTGGAGGCGGGTCGCCGCTTCACCCGCGACAGCCTGCCCAAGAACTCCTGGGACCTGAAGAACTACCTCTGGGCCCCCAGGTTCGGCATGTACGGCATCCAGCGCATCCACCTGCTGGGCAACGTCATGGTGCTGGCGGGTGCCGGCGTCGGCGGCGGCTCGCTGAACTACGCCAACACCCTCTACGTCCCGCCGAAGGCGTTCTTCGACGACCCGCAGTGGAAGGACATCACCGACTGGCAGGCGGAGCTGAAGCCGTACTACGACCAGGCCCAGCGGATGCTCGGCGTGCGGCTCAACCCCACCATGACCCCCTCCGACGTCCACCTGAAGGCGGCGGCCCAGCGGATGGGCGTCGGCGACACCTTCCACATGGCGCCGGTCGGCGTCTTCTTCGGCGACGGCGAGGACGCCGACGGGACGACGAAGGCGAAGCCGGGCGGCGAGGTCGCCGACCCGTACTTCGGCGGGGCCGGCCCGGCCCGCAAGGCCTGCACCGAGTGCGGCGAGTGCATGACCGGCTGCCGGCACGGCGCGAAGAACACCCTCAACGAGAACTACCTGTACCTCGCCGAGAAGGCGGGCGCGGTGGTCCACCCGCTGACCACGGTCGTGTCCGTCACGGACGACTCGCGCGGCGGCTACGCGGTGGCCACACTCCCCACGGACCGGAAGAAGGGCGAGGGGCGGCTCTTCACCGCCCGCAGGGTCGTCGTCGCGGCCGGCACCTACGGCACCCAGACCCTGCTGCACCGCATGAAGGCCGGCGGCCAGCTGCCCTACCTCTCCGCCCGGCTCGGCGACCTGACGCGGACCAACTCCGAGGCACTGGTCGGCGCGCAGACCGTCGACCGCCGCTACCGCAAGGCGCACGGCGTGGAGAAGGCCGACTTCACCCAGGGCGTCGCCATCACCTCCTCCGTGCACCCGGACGAGAACACCCACATCGAGCCTGTCCGCTACGGCAAGAAGTCCAACTCGATGGGCGGCCTCACGGTCCTCCAGGTGCCGTACGCCGAGGGCTCCTCGCGCGTCCTCGGCTGGCTGGCCAACGCGGCCCGCCACCCCCTGCTGGTCCTGCGCTCCCTGTCCAACCGGCGCTGGTCGGAGCGGACCATCATCGGCCTGGTCATGCAGTCCCTGGACAACTCGCTGACGACCTACCTGAAGCCCGACGGCGTCGGCAAGGGCCTGCTGACCGCCCGGCAGGGCCACGGCGCGCCGAACCCCATGCAGATCAAGGCCGCCACCGAGGCCGCCACGGCGCTCGCCGAGGAGATCAACGGCTTCGCGGGCAGCAACGTCGGAGAACTGATGGGAACCCCGCTGACCGCGCACTTCCTCGGCGGCTGCCCCATCGGCGACTCCCCGGAGACCGGTGTGATCGACCCGTACCACCGGCTCTACGGCCACCCCGGCATCTCGGTCGTCGACGGAGCCGCGGTCTCGGCGAACCTGGGCGTCAACCCGTCGCTGACGATCACCGCGCAGGCCGAGCGGGCGATATCGTACTGGCCGAACAAGGGCGAGGAGGACCCCCGTCCGACGTCGGGCGCGGCGTACGAGCGGCTGAAGCCGGTGGAGCCGCGCACCCCGGCGGTCCCGGCGGACGCGTTCGGAGCGCTGAAGCTGCCGTTCCTGGGGATGCCGACGGTGCCGTCGAAGAAGTAGCCGGGGCACAAGCCTCGAGGGACCTGCATCCCCCTCCGAACGCAGGTCCCTCGCTCTTACCGTCTGCTTGATCCGGCAGCAGGTTTGATCGGCGAGGCCTGTGAACGGTTGTGCCGCCGCACTCCGATTCCCGTGTGATGTGAGTCACGCATGATGGCTGTGGGGGGCGGGTGTGCGGGGGTGGGTGTGTGGGGGTGGGCGTGACGAAGGGCCCCGCGGACTCGAGACCGTGGGGCCCTTCTTCTCGTCAGCACCGGCGTCATGGCGGCGCCGGTGCCCGGGAGCGGCGCCGGGGGGTGCGCCGCCCGCTCTTCGGCCCCGGCCTCTGGCGGGTGGGCGGTACGGGACGATGCCGTTGTCTGCGCGGGGACTTGGGGGCTTCTGCGCATCGTGCGGGACGCTTGTGGGCATCCGCGACCGTCTGGCCCGGCGCTGTGCGTTGTGCAGTTTTCCGCCGGCCGGCCCCGGGCGTCCCCGGAGCCGACCTCTCTTGGGTGACCGGGCTGCTGTCCCCTGCCGTCCGGTCACTTGCTGGAGCGAGGTCCCACGGCGTACGGCACGACCCGTACGCCTCATCGCTCCAGCGAGCCACGCGTGGTTCTGTCGGGCCCGCCCCTGGCTGGCACGGACAACCGACTCAACGAAGCGGTGCGTGGGCCGGTCACGCGCCGTACGGGTGAGGGCGCGCTCGAACTCAGATGCGACCCCGGCAGAGCTCCAGCAGGGTCATGGCGAGGGCGGTGCCCGGCTTGCCCAGGGCGTCCCGGTAGCGGCCGAGGATCTCCATCTCGCGCGAGAGGTTCACCCGCCGTCCGCCGGAGGCGATACGGGTCTGCTGGACGACGGCGGACACGGCCATCCGCTCCTGGATGAGGCCGATGATCCGGTCGTCGAGCGTGTCGATGCGCTCACGGGCGTCGGCGATGGTCTGTTCCGGCCCTGGGGCGGCCTGTTCCGGCCCTGTGGTGATCTGCTCCGGCCCTGCGGTGGTCGCGGTGCTCATGGTGTCGGGGCTCCTCGTGAGGGTGGTGGCGGATGCCCCGGACCGACAGACCCCGGAAAACGACAGGCGCCCCGGGCCTTGTCGGCCCGGGGCGCCTGGGAAGTCGCTTGGCGTTTGCTCAAGCAGCACGACCATGGCAGCCGGCGGGCCGGATGCCATAGGTAAAGAGGAAGGTCGTCTGCTTCAGCACAAGGCCAGTATGCCATGGCGCCGTCGCGACCGAGGGAGCCGTCCGGCCCGGCACCCCCGTTAGAATCGGAAACACAGACCCCCGCCCAAACCGCCGGAAGGCACCCCGTGTCATCAGCGACTCCCGCTGCCGCCACCCCCGACACCGTCCTGGTCGTCGACTTCGGCGCGCAGTACGCCCAGCTCATCGCCCGTCGCGTCCGCGAGGCGCGGGTCTACAGCGAGATCGTGCCCAGCACCATGCCGGTCACCGAGATGCTCGCCAAGAACCCCGCGGCGATCATCCTCTCCGGAGGCCCCTCCTCGGTCTACGAGGAAGGCGCCCCCCGCCTCGACCGCGCGCTCTTCGAGGCCGGCGTCCCCGTCTTCGGCATGTGCTACGGCTTCCAGCTGATGGCGCAGGTCCTCGGCGGCACCGTCGACAACAACGGCGCCCGCGAGTACGGCCGTACCGACCTGCACGTCTCCCGGAGCTCCTCCACCCTCTTCGAGGGCACGCCCGCCGAGCAGCACGTGTGGATGTCGCACGGCGACGCCTGCTCCGCCGCCCCCGAGGGCTTCACCGTCACCGCGTCCACGGACCTCGTGCCCGTGGCCGCCTTCGAGAACGACGAGAAGAAGCTCTACGGCGTCCAGTACCACCCCGAGGTCATGCACTCCACGCACGGCCAGCAGGTCATGGAGCACTTCCTCTACCGCGGCGCCGGCCTCCAGCCGAACTGGACCACCGGCAACGTGATCGAGGAGCAGGTCACCGCGATCCGCGAGCAGGTCGGCGACAAGCGCGCCATCTGCGGCCTGTCCGGCGGCGTGGACTCCGCCGTCGCCGCCGCCCTCGTCGCGAAGGCCATCGGCGACCAGCTGACCTGCGTCTACGTCGACCACGGCCTGATGCGCAAGGGCGAGACCGAGCAGGTCGAGAAGGACTTCGTGGCCGCGACCGGCGTCAAGCTGGTCGTCGTGGACGCCGAGGAGCGCTTCCTGACCGCGCTCAAGGGCGTCAGCGAGCCCGAGGAGAAGCGGAAGATCATCGGCCGCGAGTTCATCCGCGTCTTCGAGCAGGCCCAGGCCGAAATCATCGCCGACGAGGGCCCGGCCGTGGAGTTCCTGGTCCAGGGCACCCTGTACCCGGACGTCGTCGAGTCCGGCGGCGGCACCGGCACCGCCAACATCAAGTCGCACCACAACGTCGGCGGCCTGCCCGAGGACCTCGAGTTCCAGCTCATCGAGCCGCTGCGCAAGCTGTTCAAGGACGAGGTCCGCATGGTCGGCCAGGAGCTCGGCCTGCCCGAGGAGATCGTCCAGCGCCAGCCGTTCCCCGGCCCCGGCCTCGGCATCCGTATCGTCGGCGAGGTCACCAAGGACCGCCTGGACCTGCTGCGCGACGCCGATGCCATCGCCCGCGAGGAGCTGACCGCGGCCGGCCTCGACCGCGAGATCTGGCAGTGCCCGGTGGTCCTGCTCGCCGACGTCCGCAGCGTGGGCGTCCAGGGCGACGGCCGCACCTACGGCCACCCGATCGTCCTGCGCCCGGTCTCCTCCGAGGACGCCATGACCGCCGACTGGTCGCGGCTGCCGTACGACGTCCTCGGCCGCATCTCGACCCGGATCACCAACGAGGTCCGGGACGTCAACCGCGTCGTCCTCGACGTGACCTCGAAGCCCCCGGGCACCATCGAGTGGGAGTGAGCCCCCGCACGGGGCTCAGGCGCGCCTGAGACGACCTCCGTCGACTCGGTGTGAAAGAGGTGGAACGGCTACGGCGGTTCCACCTCTTTCCCGTACCTGGCCCGGCCCAGCCCCCGCCGTCCTGTGCCGTGTTTGCTCCCCGTACGTCTTCTTCACAGCACGACACTGCCCTTTTGCGCTGACCGGCGGTAACTTCCGGCCGTACGCACCACCCGACGCTGGAGGACCTATGCACGGGCCCACCCCGCCCCTGCCGCTGCCCACCGACCAGCTGCGGTTCGCCATGCCGCCGATGTACGACTCGGCCGAGGACGAACGCCGGCACCGCAAGGAGCGGCTCGCGGGCGCGCTGCGGATCTTCGGGCGCGCCGGACTCGAGGACGGGGTGTCCGGGCACATCACCGCGCGCGATCCGGAGTTCAGCGACTGCTTCTGGGTCAACCCGTTCGGGATGCCGTTCAAGCACGTCACCGTCAGCGACCTGGTCCTCGTCAATCAGGACGGCCAGGTCGTCGAGGGCCGCTACCACGTCAACCAGGCCGCCTTCACCGTGCACGCCCAGGTGCACGCGGCCCGCCCGGACGTCGTCGCCGTCGCCCACTGCCACTCGGTGCACGGCCGCGCCCTCGCCGCGCTCGGTGACCTGGTCGACCCCATCACCCAGGAGAGCTGCGCCTTCTACGAGGACCTCGCCCTGTACGACGCCTACACCGGCGTCACCGTCGACGCCGAGGAAGGCCGCCGTATCGCCGGCGCCCTCGGCTCCCGCAAGGCGCTCGTGCTGCGCAACCACGGACTGCTCACCGTCGGGGACTCGGTGGACGCGGCGGCCTGGTGGTTCCTGTCCCTGGACCGGTGCTGCCAGGTGCAGCTGCTGGCCAGGGCCGCGGGCCGCCCGATCCTCATCGACCACAAGCAGGCCGTCGCCACCCGTGAACAGCTCGGCGGCGACCTGGTGGCCTGGATCAACCACCAGCCGCTGTGGCAGGACATCAGCCGCAGCGAACCGGATCTGCTCAGCTGACCTCGAACTCCTTGTCCGTGAGCACCCCGTCGCGGTGCAGCTCGCCCATCTCGCGCAGCCGGGTCAACGCGGCGAACCGCGCTTCATCCGCCACGCCCCGGACCGACCGAATCCAACGGGCCCGTGTAGGGCACAATTCGCAGTCAATACTGGGGAGTTGTAGGGCCGGAGTGTGCACGGTGAGTGACTTCGGCCGTTTCTTGGGGCATGGGGAAGGAAGGCGTCGGGCGTGGCGGTGCAGGAGGCGAGGCAGGGCGCGGCAGGCGATGCCGAGCCGCCCCACGGGGGCGGCTGCGTCTGCGGGGACTGCCCGCACGGAGCCCGCGAGGGACACCGGCGGGCCGTCGCCGCGTTCCTGCGCCGGCGCGACGAGTTCGCGGCCGGACAGGGGCTGCCCGCGGCCGTGGCGCACTCGCCCTCGGCGTCCCGGCAGTGGGTCTCCGCCGAACTGGCCCAGCGTGCGCAGGCCGTCGCCGAGCGCGGCCGCACCGAGGGCGAGGCGTGGCTGTCGGGGCTGTGGCGGTGGACGGCGTACGCGGTGTGGGGCGCGGTCGCCGCGCTGCTGCTCGCCGAGGCGGTCACCGCGATCGGCGCGGGCTGGAGCAGCGCGCGCACGGCCGGGCTGGCCGCCGCGGTCGTGGTCGCGGGCACGCTGACCGCCGCTTCCTGGTTCCACCGGGCGCGCGGCGGGGCGCTCGCCCCGGTGGTCGGCGAGGACAACCGGATGTCCACCTCGCGCACGGTGGCCGCCTGTTGGGTGCTGTTCGTCGTCTACGCGATCCTTCTGCTGGCCGGCCGCCTGGCCGCCTCCTCCGACCCCGCCGACCGCGACGCGCTGCTCGCCGGCCTCGACCTCGCGCGCGGGGCGGGCATGGTGACCGTCCTCGCCGTGGTGTGCGGCATCGCCGTCCTGGTCCGCCGGGTGGTGGGGCTGCGCGTCACCGGGCAGCGGCTGCAGAAGGTACCGGCCCACCGCCCGCGCGCCGCCGACCTGCTGACCGACGACTCCGGCCGGGGCGCCTTCGCCGACGTCCAGTACGTCGTCGTCAGCGCCGTCGCCCTGCTGTTCGCCGCCGTCCGGCTGGCCCGCCGACCCGATCAGCTGCCCGACCTGCCCTGGGGGCTCGCGGTCGTGGTGCTGATCTCCGCCGCGACCTACCTGGCCGGCAAGTACGCCGAGGGCGGCCGCCCGGTGATCCTCTCCGTGGTCCGCGCCCGCGAGCCCGGCGACCTGGACGGGCCGATCCGCACCGGCGACGACATCGAGATCCGCGGCATCGGCTTCGTCCCGCCCGGCGCGCAGAGCGCCGACCGCCTCGCCCGCATGGTCGTCCGCATCGGCGCCGTCGACGTCCAGGTCCCGCTCGTCCCCGTCACCGGCGGCTTCCGCAACCCCACCGACACCGTCCTGACCGTCCCCGTCCCGGCCGAGGTGGAGCCGGGCCCGGTGGAGGTCCAGGTGGTGACGGCAGCCGGGGCGGCCACCAACCGGTACCCGGTAGAGGTCGCGGACTGACACCCCGGACGACCGAGCCGCTGCTCCACGTGAGTGAGCCGGAATCCGGAAAAATATCCGAGAGAGGATTGAACTGTCCCCTCGCGTCATACGTATCGTCGAGTAGGGGACTCGGCACGGCGGGCGAGAGGCGGCGAGCAATGATGACTCAGAGTATCCGAACCGACGCGCACACCACCCATTTGAACCGTGACCGCGACTGGCGGGAGACCGCCACGCATTATGCCCTCCTTCCGCTGCGCGTCTTCCTCGGTGTCACCTTCATCTACGCCGGCCTGGACAAGCTCACCGACAGCGCCTTCATGAAGTCCGGCGGCGCAGGCTCGATCGGGGAGACGATGCACTCGGTCCGTGGCTCGTCCGCCATCCCCGCTCTGGTCGACCTGGCCCTGAGGAACCCGGTCGGCTTCGGCTACGCCATGGCCTTCGGCGAGCTGGCCGTCGGCATCGGCGTCCTCGTCGGACTGTTCGGCCGGCTGGCGGCCTTCGGCGGCGCGCTGATCTCCCTCAGCCTGTGGCTCACTGTCAGCTGGTCCTCCACCCCCTACTACTTCGGCAATGACCTCGCCTATCTGATGGCCTGGCTGCCCCTCGTCCTCGCGGGCACCTCCTACCTCTCCCTCGACGCGTTGCTGCGCTCCCGGCGACGGCGATGGTCGGGCGGCTACTGACCGTCCCCGGCCGACCGTCCCCGGCCGACCGCCCCCGGTCGGGCGGCCGGCCGGCGCCAGGGCCTAGCCTTCCGCGGCGCCGCGTCGTCTGCGCCGTACGCCCCGAGCCACCCCCGCCGCGATGCCGGCCAGACACAGGCCGCCCATGACCACCGGTATCGCCACGAACCACGGGATCTCCCACAGGCCCCGCGCGTCCCCGGCGTACAGGGTGGCCGCAGCGGTCAGGGAGAGTCCGGCGACCAGCTTCCCGGGCTGGAACTCATGACGCAGCACGGCTGACCTCCACCTGTCCGACGCCCACCTCGAGCGCGATCTTCAGCGTGCCCGTGCCCGTGCCGGTCTCCTTGCTGCTCTTGGCCGGTGTCAGGGTCACGTCCTTGTGCCTGCCGGGCTGCACGTCCACGTCCTTCCTGAGATTGTCGCCGGGCAACCGGATGTCACCCACGCCCACGTCGATGCTCAGCCGCACGGTCGCGTCCGCCGGCACGATCACTCTCAGCCGGCCCGCGCCCACGTCGGCACGTGTGGCCACCGTCTGTCCCTTGGCGGGGTGCACCCCGGTCAGGTCCAGAGTGCCGACGCCGGTGCCGAGGTCGTAGGCGGAGCGGACGTCCGAGGCGGCGACGGGCTTCCAGGACGTCTCCTTCCAGTGCGACGTGATGTCCTTCGGCAGGACCGCGGCGCCGACGAGCAGCGCCGCCGTGACAAGTGCGAGGAACACCGAGCCGGTCCCTGTGCGCCCGAGGAACGCGCTGAGCGCGATCCCCAGCCCGAACACCGCGAGCGCGCAGGCCAGACCGATCTGCAGGCTGGTGCCGAGCGGACGCGTGTCCCAGGTCAGGCCCGTGCCCAGACCGCCCGCCAGCAGGGCGAACAGGAACACCCAGCCGCCGATCCAGTGCGGGCCGCGCGGTCTTGGAGTGTCGGTCCTCGGGGTGCGTATGGGCCCGTGGGCGGTCCAGGGGGTGTCGATCCTGATGTCCAGGTCCGGGGCGAGGTCCTGGCCGCGGGTGTCGCCCGGCCCCCAGAGATATCCGGTGCCGCCGACGTGAGTGCCGTCCTTGACGATGGGGTCCCGCCACCAGGAGGGGTAGGTGATGGTGATCGGCGGTGCCTGGGCCTCCGGCGGGGCGTCGGCGGCGGCCTGCGCGGACAGTGGATCGGGATCGGGAGCGCCCCGGCGTCTGGACCAGTACCCGGCGCCCGCCAGCAGCAGGGAGAGGACGACGGCGAAGGCCAGCACCCCGCCGTTGCGCAGTGTGGTCAGGATGACCCCGCAGCCGACCAGCGCGAACAGCACGGCGGCCAGGGCCTGTCCGTCCACCCGGCCCGTCAGCAGCTTGCGGACCTCGTTCTCCTCCTCGTCCTCGTACGGCACGAGGAGCCAGGCGAAGCCGTAGAAGATCAGGCCGATGCCGCCGGTCGCGGCCAGCACGGCCAGGGTGATCCGGTAGATCACCGGGTCCATGTCGGTGTGCCGCCCCAGCCCGGCGCACACACCCGCGATCATCTTGTGTCGGCGGTCGCGCCGGAAGCGGGGCGGGGCCTCGGCTGTCGCGGCGGGCGCGGCATCCGTCGGTCCGGTGCCCGGGGCCGGGCGCGGGCCGGAGCCGGGTCCCGGACCCGTCGCGGCGTGCTCGTGATCCGTCATGCGTCCATGGTGACGGGCCGCCGACCGCGACGGCAGTCGGGACGACCCTGGGCGAACCCTGATATCGGCCCCGAGACGGGAGGGGGAGGTGTTCGAACCCGGCAAGGGACCCCGCTGCGGACAGGCCGCGCACGGATCCGGGGAACCCGCTCGAAGATCAGGGGCGTCTAGGGGCCGGACCCTGATGCTCCGCCCCCGCGGGCATGTGACCATCGATGGCATGCCGGAAGCCGCAGCACCGCCACTCGACGACCCGCGGCCGCCGCGCAAGCTCTACCGCAGCGGTGACGGCCGCTGGCTCGGCGGAGTGGCGCGGGGCCTCGCCGGGCATCTCGGGCTGCCCGTGGTGTGGGTGCGGCTCGCCTTCGTCGGCCTGTCCATGGCCAACGGCCTCGGCGCGCTGCTGTACGCCGCGTTCTGGTTCTTCGTCCCGCTCGGCGTCGGCGGCGTCGGCGACCACAAGCCGCCCTCCCTCGTCGGCACCGAGACCTCGCCGGACGGCCGCCGCAGACTGGTGGCCCGCAAGCCGGACAAGGGGCAGATCGTCGCCCTGCTCCTCATGGTCATCGTGTCCCTGGTCTTCGTGGGCAACGTCAACGTGACCAGCCAGGCGAAGGCCTATCTCCTGCCCGCCGTCCTGGTCGCGGCCGGTGTCGCCCTGGTCTGGCGTCAGGCGGACAACGCCCGGCGGGCCCGCTGGGTCGAGGTCGGCAGCCGCCGGCGCACCCTCACCCTGCTGCGGGCGGGCGTCGGCGTCCTGCTGGTCACCGCCGGTGTCTCGGCCATCTTCGTCATGCAGGGCTCGGCAGCCCACCTCGGCGCGGTCCTGCAGGCCGCGATCGTCGTCCTCGTCGGCATCACCCTGCTCGCCGGTCCCTACCTCGTCCGCGTGACCCAGGACCTGTCCGAGGAACGCCTGATGCGCATCCGCGCCCAGGAGCGCGCCGAGGTCGCGGCCCACGTCCACGACTCCGTGCTGCACACCCTCACCCTGATCCAGCGCAACGCCGACAACGCGGCCGAGGTCCGCCGCCTGGCCCGCGCCCAGGAACGCGACCTGCGCACCTGGCTGTACAAGCCCGAGGGCACCGGCAAGGACGAGGCCGACGAGCCGGACACGGTCGCGGAGGCGGTCAGACGCAACGCCGCCGAGGTCGAGGACAAGCACGGCGTGCCCATCGAGGTCGTCGTGGTCGGCGACTGCGGGCTGGACGAGAGGACCGGGGCGCAGATGCAGGCCGCGCGCGAGGCGATGGTGAACGCCGCCAAGTACGGTGGCGACGGCGGTGCCGTACAGGTCTACGCCGAAGTCGAGGGAGGGACGGTCTTCGTGTCCGTCCGCGACCGCGGCCCCGGCTTCGACCTCGACTCGATACCCGCCGACCGCATGGGCGTCAGAGAATCGATCATCGGCCGCATGGAACGCCACGGCGGAACGGCCCGGCTGCGGTCGGTGCCGGGCGGCGGCACGGAGGTCGAGCTGGAGATGGAGAGGGCGGAGAAGACGTCATGAGCGACGCGACCGAGGCGAACGGCACGGCGGGGGCGGCGGAGGCGGCCGGGCCCGGAAACGGCGCCGACGGCGGTCCGGGCGGGCGGCACGTACGAGTGGTGCTCGTCGACGACCACCGGATGTTCCGTACCGGCGTCCAGGCCGAGATCGGGCAGACCGCCGAGACCGGCGTCGAGGTGGTCGGCGAGGCCGCCGACGTCGACCAGGCGGTCACGGTCATCACCGCGACCCGCCCCGAGGTGGTCCTCCTCGACGTCCACCTGCCCGGCGGCGGCGGAGTGGAAGTCCTGCGGCGGTGCGCGCCGTTGATGGCGGATGCCGAGCAGCCCGTGCGCTTCCTCGCGCTGTCCGTGTCGGACGCGGCGGAGGACGTGATCGGGGTGATCCGGGGCGGCGCCCGCGGCTATGTCACCAAGACCATCACCGGCACCGACCTGGTCGACTCGATCTTCCGTGTCCAGGAGGGCGACGCGGTCTTCTCCCCGCGCCTGGCCGGGTTCGTCCTGGACGCCTTCGCCTCCACCGACGCTCCGCCGGTCGACGAGGACCTGGACCGCCTCACCCAGCGCGAGCGCGAGGTGCTGCGTCTGATCGCCCGGGGCTACGCCTACAAGGAGATCGCCAAGCAGCTGTTCATCTCCGTCAAGACGGTCGAGTCCCATGTCTCGGCGGTCCTGCGCAAGCTCCAGTTGTCCAACCGCCATGAGCTGACCCGGTGGGCGACGGCGCGGCGGCTGGTCTGACCTCTGGCGTGAGTCCGGCCCCTTACGGGGGCCGGACTCAGGCCACCCGCGTCGCTCCGGCGAACGGCATCTCGTCGATCGGGGCCACGCGGACCGGTGCCGAGGGGTTCGGGGCGTGGATCATCCGGCCGTTGCCGATGTAGATGCCGACGTGGCTGACGCCGGAGTAGAAGAACACCAGGTCGCCGGGTTGGAGTTGGGAGCGGGAGACGCGCCGGCCCGCGTTGATCTGGGCGTAGGTGGTGCGGGGCAGGGAGATGCCGGCGGAGCGGTACGCGGCCTGGACCAGGCCGGAGCAGTCGAAGGCGGTCGGGCCGGTCGCGCCCCACACATAGGGGCTGCCGAGCTTCTGGTAGGCGTAGTCGACGGCCGCCGCGGCCCGGGAAGTGGGTGCCGTGACGGCCTGGGCCTGCTCCAGCGGATCCCGGGTGTCCGAGGCCGCGCGTGACGCATGGCCCGCTACGGTGCCCGTACCGTCGCCGGTGACCTCGGTCCGCTCGCGCGGAGTGAGCCGGTCCAGCAGCCTGCGCGCCTGGGCCAGCTTCTCGGTGACGTCCTTCTTCCGCCGCTTCAGCTCCGCCTGCCGCGAGGTGAGCGATGTGAGCTCGACACGGGCGGCGCCGCGTAACTGCTCGATCTCCCGCAGCTGTTCGCGGACCCGGGCCACCGTGCCGGCCTGCCGCTCGCCGGCCCGCTGCGCGAACGCGGCGCCGTCCAGGTACTTGTCGGGGTCGTCGGACAGCGCGAGCTGCCAGGCGGGGGCGAACCCGCCGTCCCGGTACTGCGCCGCCGCGAACGAACCCAGCGCCTCCCGGGCCGCGTTGAGCCCGACCTGCTTGCGGGCGGCCTCGTCCCGCAGCGCGTTGAGCCGCTGTTGGCTCGCCTCCGCCTTCTCCCTGGCGCCGTTGTACTTCTCCGTGGCGCCCTCCGCCTCCTGGTACAACTTGTCCACCTTGGCCTTCACCTGCGCCGGCGTCAGCTGCGGCGCGGCGTGTCCCGTCCCGTCGAAGGCCGTCGCGGTGGCCGCGCCCGCCAGAGCGAGGGTGGCGGCCGTGCGGGCCGTGTTGCCGCCGAGCGAGCGCTGTCGGGACTTTCGGTGCGCTGCCACCTGGCCGTCACGTCCTTCCGTGGGACTCGTACGGCCGAGGACGCGTACGACCGAGCGGTGGGTACGTCCGGCGGCCGCCCGCACAGGGGGGAGCGGGCCGCCGCCGGACCTTCCTCGGCGGTGGTGGCCGACGGCCGCCCCTGGCCCGGGCGGCGGTGGAGAGCCGGTCACCTGAGGGAGGACGCTAGGCCCGACTGTGACGGGCTGGTAACGCGGTGTACGGAACTGGCTCCGACGGGCCGCGGCATGACCGTATGTGAACGGATTGCAGGGGCGGAGGCGTCGTCTTCACGCGGCGTGATGACCGATGCGGGAAATGCGGGACATGGGGAAGGCGCGGGGTGCTATGGGCCGCATATATGCAAGGGCCTCCTGCGGTGACCCGGGCCCGGTGGCAAGTGGCTCCCGGGTCCCTGATTAGGCTCCGGTGTCATGGGCGTACTCATCCATCTCTTCGTCGGCCTGCACATCATCGGCATCGCCGCGCTGCTCGGCGGTTTTCTCACCCAGATGAAGGCGATGGGCCGGGGAACGGCCCGCTTCGTCCCGGGAATGCTGCACGGCGCGTTCACCATGCTGGCCACCGGCGTGGTCCTGGTCGGGCTCAACGAGGCCGACCACCACCACGTCAACACCGTCAAGATCGGCGTGAAGCTGGCCCTGCTGATCGTGATCCTCGGACTGGTCTACGTGAAGCGCGACGAGGAGAAGGTCGACAAGAACGTGTTCGGCCTGGTCGGCGCGCTGACCATGGCGAACATCTTCATCGCCGTGCTGTGGACGTGACGCCGGGCGCCCCCGTCCCCTCTCCGCCGGTCCCGGAGCGCGCCGACAGCACCGCGCCGGCCGCCGCCGCGAGCCACGCGGCGACCGACACTCACACCAGCACCCGCCCCGGGCCCTTCAACCAGTCGATGCCCAGGGCGTCCGCGACCGACAGGGTGGCCGCCGCGGTCACTCCGAGCGGGAAGACCGTCGCCCACCGCCGCAGGTCGTAGCGCAGCCGCGGGTGCGTCACCTCGGTCACCACCAGGACGACGCACCAGGCCAGGTCGAGTGCGAGCAACGCGACGGCGGTGAGCGCGCCCAGGCTCCGTGCCTCGGCCGCCCAGCGCCGCCGATGCCGCACCAGCCGTACGACGAAGGCGGCGGCCGGCGCCACCCAGGCGACGCAGGCCGGCACCAGGACGATCAGGGACGGCGTCCCGGCGCCCGCCAGGTGCAGGCCGACCGACACGATTCCGGTCGCCATCACGGCGGCCCCCGTCGCCGGCGGACACTCCGTCCACCACGCGCGCAGAGCCGAGACGCCGATCATGCGCCCGATGGTAGAGCGTGGCTACGCGCGCGTGCCCTGTGCGGGCTCCACGCGCGCGTGGAGCCCGAGAAGGACCTGGAGCGAAGCCAAGTAGCGCGCGGTCAGGCCGGACGCACCACGCTGTGGATGATCGATCCGCCGGCGTAGTAGATCGACTCCTCGCGGACGTACTCGCCGGGCTTGGGGGCGTGGATCATCATGCCGTTGCCTATGTAGATGCCGACGTGGCTGAGGTCGTCGTAGAAGAAGATCAGGTCTCCGGGCTGCGCGTTGGAGAGGGAGACCGTGGTGCCCGCGTTGACCTGGTCGTAGGTGGTGCGCGGCAGGCTCACGCCGGCGGCCTTCCAGGAGGCCTGGGTCAGGCCGGAGCAGTCGTACGAGCCGGGGCCGGTCGCGCCCCACACGTAGGGCTTCCCGATCTGGGCACGGGCGAAGGCGAGCGCCTTGTCGGCCTTGGAGGTGGACGTCCCGGTGGACGTCGAACCACCGGACGTCGAACCGCCCGACGTGGACGAGCCGCCGGAGCTCGACGAACCGCCCGACGTCGACGAGCTGCTGTCCTGCTGCGCCTTCTCCTGCGCCGCCGCCTTGCGCGCGGCCTCCTCCTGCGCCGCCTGCTTCTTCGCCAGCTCCGCCGCCTTGTGTGCGGCCTCCTCCTGCTTCTGCCGCTCGATCGCCGCGAGCCGTGCCTTCTCCTCGGCCGTCAGCTTGGACAGCAGATCGCGCGCGGAGGCGAGCTTCTTCTGCACGGTGGCCTTGGCCGTCTGCAGCTCCTGCTGCGACTCGGAGAGGGTCTGGAGGCTCTGGGCGGCCTCCCGGCGCTTCTTCATGGTCGCGGACTGCTCGGTGACGAAGTCGTCGACCGCGATCTTCTGCCGTGACGTCAGCCGGTTCATCAGCTGGCTCTGGTCGAAGTAGTCCTGCGGGTCGTTGGCGAGCAGGAAGGTGGCGGTCTCGGGCGCGGCGGCACCGGTCCGGTACTGGGCGGCGGCGAACGTGCCCAGCTTTTCGCGCGCCTGGTTCAGCCGGTCGGTGCGCTGGGCGACGTCGTCGCGCAGGGTGTCGACGCGCTTGCGCTGGTTACCGGCCCGCTCCTTGGCGGCGTTGTACTTCTCGGTCGCGGACTCCGCCTGGCGGTAGAGGTCGTCGACCTTCTTCTCGACCTCCTCCACGCTCGGCTTCCCGCCGGCAGAGGGGGCGGCGCCGGCCGGCTGGGACAACACGGCCACTGAGGTGAGGGCGGCGGTGGCGAGCATGGGGGTGCGGAGACCCGCTCCGAGTGTGCCCGCGGGACGCGGCTTGCGGTGCGACGCCAAGGGAGGCGACTCCTTCCGTGTGCCGCCTACCGGGTTAGCTGTCGGGTTCGGGCGGGTGGTTCGGAAGGCTTGCCCTACGGCTCTCGTCCCGGGTGGAACGTGGGCCGATTCACCCCAGGGAACGGTGGGTCCCCGGCTCCGTGCGCCGTGCAGCGACGCGATGGACTCGGCGGAGGCCGCGCGACCCGGCGACGTTCGCCGGAAACGGGCGTGCGGCCCGACGGGCAACCTAGCCAACTCGTGTGACTCGTGTGAAGGTTGGTGCACCATATGTCCGATACATTTTCGTGACCTTGTCGTGGGAACGCTCCCGAGTCACGAGGTGATTCCGCTGGGTGAGGACTTGGCGGCCGCCCGAGCCCCGGAGGACCGCACCGGGACCGGGAAGATCAACTGTCTGCCGAAGCGGCCATGTTCCCGATGCGGCGACTTGTTGTCGGTGCGGCGCCCTAGACTCGGAGAGCGATGAGCAGCCTCTTTGACGACAGCTTCCTGGCGGACCTCCAGACCCCTCGCGGGCATGAGGGGGAACCCCCGCCGCCGCCCGAGGACGATCATGCTCCGGAGCCGCTTCCGGACGATCTGTTCGGCGGGAAGTTCGACGTGCCGCCGGACCGGTGGGGGTCCCCCCGCTCGAGCGGAGCCGAGAGTGGGGGAGGGTACTACCGCGACGGCGCCCCCCGGCCCGCCCTCGACGCGGCGGCACTTCTGGAGGGGCTCAACGAGAACCAGCGCGCCGCGGTCGTCCACGCCGGCTCCCCGCTGCTCATCGTCGCCGGCGCCGGCTCCGGCAAGACCCGTGTGCTGACCCACCGCATCGCCCACCTGCTCGCCGAACGGAACGTGCACCCGGGCCAGATCCTCGCGATCACCTTCACCAACAAGGCCGCGGGCGAGATGAAGGAGCGCGTCGAGCAGCTCGTCGGCCCGCGCGCGAACGCGATGTGGGTCATGACCTTCCACAGCGCGTGCGTCCGCATCCTGCGCCGTGAGTCGAAGAAGCTCGGCTTCACCTCGTCCTTCTCGATCTACGACGCCGCCGACAGCAAGCGTCTGATGGCCCTGGTCTGCCGCGACCTGGACCTCGACCCCAAGCGCTTCCCGCCCAAGTCCTTCAGCGCCAAGATCAGCAACCTCAAGAACGAGCTGATCGACGAGGAGGACTTCGGCGCCCAGGCGACCGACGGCTTCGAGAAGACCCTCGCCCAGGCCTACGCGCTCTACCAGTCGCGGCTGCGCGAGGCCAACGCGCTCGACTTCGACGACCTGATCATGACGACGGTCAACCTGCTGCGCGCCTTCCCGGACGTCGCCGAGCACTACCGCCGCCGCTTCCGGCACGTCCTGGTCGACGAGTACCAGGACACCAACCACGCCCAGTACGCCCTGGTGCGCGAGCTGGTCGGCACGGGCGACCGCGCCTCCGAAGCCCCTCCGAACGAGTACGACCTCCCGCCCGCCGAACTGTGCGTCGTGGGTGACGCGGACCAGTCGATCTACGCCTTCCGGGGCGCGACCATCCGCAACATCCTCCAGTTCGAGGAGGACTACCCGAACGCGACGACGATCCTGCTGGAGCAGAACTACCGCTCCACGCAGACCATCCTGTCCGCCGCCAACGCGGTCATCGAGCGCAACGAGTCCCGCCGCCCGAAGAACCTGTGGACCAACGCCGGCCAGGGCGCGGGGATCGTCGGCTACGTCGCCGACACCGAGCACGACGAGGCCCAGTTCGTCGCCGACGAGATAGACCGCCTCACGGACGCGGGCGAGGCCAAGTCCGGCGACGTCGCCGTCTTCTACCGCACCAACGCCCAGTCCCGTGTCTTCGAAGAGGTCTTCATCCGCGTCGGCCTGCCCTACAAGGTCGTCGGCGGCGTCCGCTTCTACGAGCGCAAGGAGGTCCGGGACGTCCTGGCCTACCTGCGCGTCCTCGCCAACCCCGAGGACTCGGTGCCGCTGCGCCGCATCCTCAACGTCCCCAAGCGGGGCATCGGCGAGCGCGCGGAGGCGATGATCGACGCCCTCTCCCAGCGCGAGAAGATCAGCTTCCCGCAGGCGCTGAAGCGAGTGGACGAGGCATACGGCATGGCCGCGCGCTCCACCAACGCGGTCAAGCGGTTCAACACGCTGATGGAGGACCTGCGGACGATCGTGGAGTCCGGCGCCGGACCGGCGACCGTCCTGGAGGCCGTCCTCGAACGCACCGGCTATCTCGCCGAACTTCAGGCCTCCACCGACCCGCAGGACGAGACCCGCATCGAGAACCTCCAGGAACTCGCCGCCGTGGCCCTGGAGTTCGAGCAGGAGCGCGAGGAGGGGGAGCAGGGCACGCTGGCCGACTTCCTGGAGAAGGTCGCCCTGGTCGCCGACTCCGACCAGATCCCCGACGAGGACGAGGACGGCTCCGGTGTCATCACGCTGATGACCCTGCACACCGCCAAGGGCCTGGAGTTCCCGGTCGTCTTCCTGACCGGCATGGAGGACGGCGTCTTCCCGCACATGCGCGCCCTCGGCCAGACCAAGGAGCTGGAGGAGGAGCGGCGCCTGGCGTACGTCGGCATCACGCGCGCGCGGGAGCGGCTCTACCTCACGCGGTCGACGATGCGCAGCGCCTGGGGCCAGCCGTCGTACAACCCGCCCTCCCGCTTCCTGGAGGAGATCCCGCCGGCCCACGTCGCGTGGAAGCGGACCGGGGCGCCCGCGACCAAGTCCTCCGGTCCGACCTCCGGGATCGCCGCGTCGCTCTCCTCGTCCCGCTCGCGCTCGTCGGCGGCGGGCGCGTCCGGGTTCGCCACCCGGCGCGCCTCCGAGAAGCCGGTGGCCTCCCTGGCCGTCGGCGACCGGGTCACCCACGACCAGTTCGGGCTCGGCACGGTCGTCGCGGTGGCCGGCACGGACGACAAGGCCCAGGCCACGATCGACTTCGGGGACGGCAAGCCGAAGCGGCTGCTGCTGCGGTACGCGCCGGTGGAAAAGCTGTAGGGACAGCCGAACGACGTGAGCCCCCGCCGGGTGAGGCGGGGGCTCGCGTCGTCAGTTGCTCAGGTCGGGTCCAGACCGTGGCTGCGCAGCCACGGCAGCGGGTCCACGGCTGCTCCGCCCGCCGGTCGTACCTCGAAGTGCAGGTGCGGACCGGTGGAGTTGCCCGAGTTGCCGGAGTAGGCGACCGGCTCGCCGGCCTTGACGACCGTACCGGCGGCGACGCGGTAGCTGGAGAGGTGGCAGTACCAGGTCTCCGTGCCGTCCTTGGCCGTCACGATCATCATGTTGCCGTAGGCGCTGTTCCACTTCGTGGAGACGACGCCGTCGGTCGCGGACAACACGGTGGTGCCGTACGAGACGGGGAAGTCGATGCCCGTGTGCACGGACATCCAGTTCACACCCGCCTGCCCGAAGTAGGCGCTGAGCCCGCGCTGCAGGACCGGAAGCGCGAACTTGGGGCGCAGCCGCTCCTTGAGCGCGGCCTCCGCGGCGGCCTTCTTCTTCTCCAGCGCCTGCTGCGTCCTGAGGTCGATGCGCTCCTGCGTCCGGCTGGCCCGGTCGGCGAAGTCGTCGGCGCCCGCGGAGACCTTCTCGAGCTGGGTGTCCAGCTTGCTGTTGGCGACGGACGGCTTGACCGGCTGTGCGTCCGAGGCGGTGGCGTTGGTGTCCTTGCCGTCGTCGGTCAGGTGGCCGACGGAGGCGGCGGCGATCCCGGCGACCCCCATCACGCAGGCCGAGGGCACCGCGATGGTCAGCAGCGCGGAGCGCTTGGCAGGCGTACGGCGCCGGGAGCGCGAGGCGCTGCGCGAGCCCGCGGACCGCTCCGGAGCGGCCTCTTCCTGGTCGTCGAGCAGGTCGGGAACGGCGAGCGTCTCGCCCGTGGCGCCCAACTCGTCCTCTTCCAGGGCCGGCTCGGCGAAGTCCTCGTAGGAAGCGTTCTCGTAAGAAGCGTCCTCGTAGGGGGTGTGCTCGAAGGCGCCGGTCGCGTGCGGGTCGCCGACCTGCTCGAACGTGGCCGTGGCCGACTGGTCGAACGGTTCGGCAAGTTGCTCGTGCTCGACGGCCGTGCTGTCGGAGTTCCACTGCGTGGCGTCGTACGCGCCCGTGTCGACGGACTGGGCGTCCCAGTACCACTGCTGGGCCGGGTCCACGGCGGGGGCCTGCTCGGGCTGGAGCCAGGCGCTCGCGTCCCACTGGCCGCTGATGTCGTTCCCCGTGGGCTGCGCGGGCACCGTCCAGGCGGTGGCGTCGTACACGCCCGAGTCGTAGGCGGCATGGTGCTGGGCCGCGTACGGGTCGTAGGCGGCGTGGTGCTGGGCGGTGCCGGTCTGCCACTGCGTGGTGTCGTAGGAGCCGGTGGTCTGCGCTTCGCCCGGGAAGCCGCCGAAGAGCGGGTCGGTGTCGAAGGATCCGGTGCCGTTCGTGCCCGCCGCGGGACCGCCGGCGTCGTAACCGCCGTACGTGGTGAGGTCGTCGTAGTGGGCTTCCTGCGCTCCGTACGACGCGTAGTGCGCGGAGGAGGCGTCGGAAGCCGGACCCGGGGTGGTCATGGTCCCCGACGGGTGACGGTCGTTCACCAACTTCTCTTTCGCCTCGACAACAGGGGCTGCCAGAGCAGTGCGGTGACTGTACCCGGCGGTACGCGGGCGCGACAATCTTCGGCCGGTTTCGCGTGGACCGGAAACGGGCATTCGACCGTGTTTCGGGGGGTGGTGGACGCGAGTTTGCCCTTGTGTTCGATGAATGTTCGACGTCGGGCGAGTGCCGGACGGGTGCCTGCGGGGGGTCGGTGAGCCGTCGGCGGGCTGTCGGGCGGCATCGATTGACCGGTCCTCGGCGGGTATCCGCGACTGTCACGCAGGCACCGGGTGACTCTCAAGTCGGCATCCGGTGCCCGTGGGTCCGGCGCCCGTCGCCCCTCACGCCACCGTCAGACCACCGGTGAGCAGATCGTCGGGGTGCGGGGCGTCGAGGGCCTCGCGTATCCCGGCCGCGACGGCGGGGTGCACGGGCAGCGCGAGGTGTCCGATGCCGGACACCCGGACGTTCTGGGCGTCCAGGTCGGGATGGTCGATGCAGGCCGCCTCCAGCGGGTCCATCACGGAGTCCAGGTCGCTCCAGAAGCTGACGAACCGCGTACGGCAGCCGGGAGCGGGCAGGGCCAGTTCCTCCAGGACCTCCGAACCGGGGCGCATCTGCCGCACGATCGGGTGGGCGCTGGCCAGCGGTACCGCCCGGGTCCCGGAGTGCGGGGTGCCCAGCGTGACCAGGGTGCGTATCCGCAGGTCGCCGCCGAGGCACTGTGCGTAATAGCGCGCGATCAGGCCGCCGAGGCTGTGTCCCACGATGTCGATCCTGTCGCTGCCGGTGCGCTCGCAGATCTCCTCCACGTGCCGGCCCAGCAGTTCGGCTGCGGTGCGTATGTCGCAGGTCAGCGGAGAGTAGTTGAGCGACTCGACCCGCTGGCGGCCGTGCTGCACGAGGCTGCGGCGCAGCAGTACGAAGACCGAGCGGTTGTCGATGAAGCCGTGCAGCAGAACGACCGGGGGGCCGGGCGCCACGGGCAGCGGTGTGGTGCCGTCACGGCCCGGGAGCGCGGCCGGACGGCGTTCCTGGGTGAAACCGGTCGGATAGAGCAGCAGGTGCCCGGCGAGGATCGCGGCCTCGAGCGCGGTGGCCTTGAGGAGCGTCACGTACAGAGAGGCCAGTCTGCCGGGCCACAGGCGCCGGCAGATCGGGAGGAAGAGTGGCAGTACCCCGGTGACCTTCATTGGCCGACCTCCTGTCGGCACACGGAGAGGCGGCTCCGTCCCCTGTGTGCCCTCATGTCCCACCGTGTGATTTCCCCCTCGCCGCACACCGTAAAACCGCCGGTTGATGGATGCTGGAGATAACGTTCGTTCACTTGCCGACGGGTGGCGGAACGTGCCATATGTGCGGTACTTGTCGGTACGGCGGGAGCACTCGCTTCCGCGGTCGCTTGATGGAGGCAGTGATGGGTGTGGCAGCCGGTCCGATCCGCGTGGTGGTGGCCAAGCCGGGGCTCGACGGCCACGATCGCGGGGCCAAGGTCATCGCGCGGGCCCTGCGCGACGGTGGCATGGAGGTCATCTACACCGGGCTTCACCAGACCCCGGAACAGATCGTCGGCACGGCCATCCAGGAGGACGCCGACGCGATCGGGCTGTCCATCCTGTCCGGCGCGCACAACACCCTCTTCGCCGCCGTCATCGACCTCCTCAAGGAGCGCGACGCGGCGGACATCCTCGTCTTCGGCGGCGGCATCATCCCGGAGGAGGACATCCCGCCGCTGAAGGAGAAGGGCGTCGCGGCGATCTTCACGCCCGGGGCGACGACCGCGTCGATCGTGGAGTGGGTCCGCGAGAACGTGCGTCAGCCGGCGGCGTCCGGGGGCTGAGCGTCGGTCGGGCGTGGGCCGCCGGTGTCGGGCGGGGTCAGCTCCTCGGCCATCGTCGCGCGCAGGCGCAGCGTGGTGACGAGGCGCTGGAAGGCCTCCGCCCAGTAGCCGCCCGCGCCGGGTGACGCGTCCTCCCGTTCGTCGGGTATCGCCAGCAGGCCGTCGAGGCGGGCGGCCTCCGACGGGTCCAGGCACCGCTCGGCCAGGCCCAGCACGCCGCTGAAACTCCAGGGATAACTGCCCGCGTCCCGCGCGATGTTCAGGGCGTCCACGACCGCTCGGCCCAGCGGGGCCGTCCAGGGCACCGCGCACACCCCGAGCAACTGGAAGGCCTCCGACAGGCCGTGGGTGGCGATGAACCCGGCCACCCACGCCGCCCGTTCGCCCGGCTCCAGTGTGGCCAGCAGCTTGGCCCGCTCGGCGAGGGACACCGCGCCGGGACCGCCCGCCTCCGGCGCCGACGGTGAACCGAGCAGCGCCCTCGACCACGCGGTGTCCCGTTGCCGCACCGCAGCCCGGCACCAGGCCGCGTGCAGCTCGTTCTGCCAGCCGTCCGCCACCGGCAGATCCACGATCTGCTCGGGCGTGCGCCCGCCGAGCCGGTCCGGCCAGGTGGTCAGCGGCGCCGCCTCCACCAGCTGGCCCAGCCACCAGGACCGTTCGCCGCGGCCCGCCGGCGGATTGGCCGTGACGCCGTCCCGCTCCATGCCCGGGTCGCATTCGTGCGGTGCTTCGACGACGATCGCGGGGAAGTCCCCTGTACGGTCGACGGCGACGCACGCCCCGGCCCGCACCGCCATCCGCCCGGCCAGCGCGGACTTGGGCAGCGCGGACAGCAACTCGGCCGCCGTGGCCCGGACGTTACGGCTGCGGTCGGCCAACGCCTGCTCCAGGAAGGGCTCGTCCTCGGCGGACAGGCCCGTGCGCAGCGAGTCCAGGAACATCAGCCGGTCCTCCGCCCGCTCCGTGGCCCAGGTCGCGGCCAGCAGCTCGCGCGCGAGCGGAGGCGTACGGGCCCGCAGCGCGGCCAGCAGAGCGACCCGCTCGGCGAACAGCCCTTCCTGCCACAACCGTTGGACCGCCTGGGCGTCCTCGGGGTCCGGCAGTGCCGTGCCACCGCCGGGTGCCGAGCGCTGGGCGAACCGCCAGTCCGTGTTCAGCCTCGCCAGCCACAGCGCACGCGGTCCTGCGAACGTCAGCGCCGCCGGCCGCAGGTCCGTGCGGCCCCGGGCGGCGTCCAGCAGCGCCGGCAAGGCCTGAGGGGGAGCCGCGTAGCCGTGCGCGTTGGCTGCCGCGAGCCACTGCGGCAGCAGCTCCATGAGGTCCGGCGAGCTGCCCCGCCTGCCGCCGCCACCGGACCGGTCCGCCAGCAGCAACGCCAGCCTGCGTGCCGCCGCGTCGGGCAGCGCCGGCCGCGGATCCTCCGGAGCCGGCTCCGGCCGCCGCGCCGCCCGCCCGGCACGGAGCCCGGCCCGCCGTCGTACGACCGCGACAGCGGCGGCGTCCAGCAGGGCGACCGGGGCTTCCCGCCCGGTCGCGGCACTGGCCGGGGGGCGCCTGTCGGTGCCGAGGAGGGCGGTGGTGACCAGGTCTTCCCAGAGCGAGGAGGCGGGCAGGCGGGGCTCGTTCGTGGCCGTCGAGGGGGGCGGAGCTGTCGGGGTCCCGTGCACGAGGTTCCCTTCCGTCGGAGTTGCCGGGGCGGGCTGGTGGGTCAGGTCAGCGATATCGGGGCGCCCGTGGTCCGGGGCCAGGCGGTGAGCGGGGTGAAGCCGCGATGCCCGCACTCGCCGAAGACCCTGACGGGGGCGCCGCCGGAGAGCGCGACCAGGCGCCACAGGCCCGGCCGCGAGCGGGCGGACGGGGTGAGAGGCAGCGCCGAATCCGCCGTGCCGTCGGCCAGTTGCCAGGAGTCGGGCTCCTCGTCCGGCTGCGGTACGACCGCTTCCAGGGTGACCGGGACCGAGTCCAGCCACGGGTCCTCGCGCAGAGCCTCGCCGTAGCGGGCCGCCGCCTGGGCCGTGGTCAGGCCGGGCGGACGCGTCGCGGTGGGCGTGGGCGGTGCGTGCTGCTCGCCGAGCGCGGCCCGTAGCTGACCGGCGCCCGGGAAGACGGACAGGTCCGCGTCCAGGGCCAGACCGGCCGGCAGGGACAGCTCGGGCGCCCGCCCGGCCGCGCCGTAGGAAAGGAGCAGCCGCGTCTCGCCCGACTCGGTGCCGTGCAGCCAGATGCGGCGGGTCGTCAGTTTCGGGTCCACCGTGTCGTACTGGGCGAGCACCAGCCAGCGGTCGCGGACCGGCGGGCCGTCCGCCGAGGAGGGCAGGCCGAGCCGGGAGCGGACCGTCGCCGCGAGGGCGTCAGGCAGCCCGTCACGCCGCAGCCAGCCCTGGTCGAGCAGGTGCAGCAGCGCGCACTCCTCCAGGAGCCGGGCCGGCCAGCCCGGACCGGACGCCGGGATCGCCCCCAACTCCCGCACCCGCGTGGCCAAACCGGGGGCCTGTGCGTCGACCATGCGGGCCGCCGTCTCCTCCCACAGGCCGTATCCCGCCTGCTCGGCGGAGGCCAGGCCGCCACGCAACAGGTCGGCCAGGCGCTGCTCCAGCTCCGTCGCGCCCGCCGTGACCCGCTCGGCCCGCCGCTCCGCCCGGCGCCGCGCCGCCTCGGGGTCTGCGGCGGCGGACGGTGAACTCCCGCCGCCCTCCGACCGTTTGCTCTCCGTCCGCTCGCGTCTGCCGGCGAGCCACTGCTCGGCCCAGTCCGGTGGCTCCGCCACCTCGGGCACCGCGTCGTCCCCGCCCGCCCAGAGCAGCAGCAGCCCGAGCGCGTGCTTGCACGGGAACTTCCGGCTCGGACAACTGCACTTGTACGCGGGCCCCGCCGCGTCCGCGAGGTCCACCACCGTCTGGTACGGCTTGCTGCCACTGCCCTTGCACAGTCCCCACACCGTCCCCTCCGCGCGACTGCCCGCCCCGGACCACGGCCCGGCCGTGCCCAGTTTGCTTCCCGCTTTGCGCGACGCGGCGTCAGGTGCCAGTGCCAGCACCTGGTCCGCACTCCAGCGCACCCCCTGCTGAGTCATGCCAACGACGGTAGATCCCCCCACTGACAATCGGCCTTACGAGCGCGTTCGTGCAGGTCAGAGTGATTGTCAGTGGCGTGGTGCACGGTGGATGCCAGATCTCGAACCGGCCGAGCTGGAGGGGGCCTCAGCCATGACTGTTGCCGTGGAACCGACGACCGCCGAACCGAACCCGAACCAGGCACCGCAAGCGTTGCGACCGCACGCCGAGCACGCCTTCGCGGCCGAACTCGCCGCGCTCGCCGCCCAGGACGACCGCCCTCGCCCGGCCCGCTGGAAGCTGTCGCCGTGGGCGGTGGCGACGTACCTGCTCGGCGGCACCCTGCCGGACGGCACGGTGATCACACCCAAGTACGTGGGCCCGCGCCGCATCGTCGAGGTCGCCGTCACCACCCTCGCCACCGACCGCGCCCTGCTCCTGCTCGGCGTGCCCGGCACGGCCAAGACCTGGGTGTCCGAGCACCTCGCGGCCGCCGTCAGCGGCGACTCGACCCTGCTGGTGCAGGGCACCGCGGGCACCCCGGAGGAGGCCATCCGCTACGGCTGGAACTACGCACAGCTGCTCGCGCACGGACCCAGCCGCGACGCCCTCGTACCCAGCCCCGTCATGCGCGCCATGTCCGAGGGCATGACCGCCCGTGTGGAGGAACTGACCAGAATCCCGGCCGACGTCCAGGACACCCTGATCACGATCCTGTCCGAGAAGACCCTGCCCATCCCCGAGCTGGGCCAGGAGGTGCAGGCGGTGCGCGGCTTCAACCTCATCGCCACCGCCAACGACCGCGACCGCGGCGTCAACGACCTCTCCAGCGCGCTGCGCCGCCGCTTCAACACCGTGGTGCTCCCGCTGCCGGAGAGCCCCGAAGCCGAGGTCGACATCGTCACACGCCGCGTCGACCAGATCGGCCGCTCTCTGGACCTGCCGGCCGCGCCCGACGGCATGGACGAGATCCGCCGCGTCGTCACCGTCTTCCGCGAGCTCCGCGACGGCATCACCGCGGACGGCCGGACCAAGCTGAAGTCGCCGAGCGGCACCCTGTCCACCGCCGAGGCGATCTCCGTCGTCACCAACGGCCTCGCCCTGGCCGCCCACTTCGGCGACGGAGTGCTGCGCGCCGCGGACGTCGCCGCCGGCATCCTCGGCGCCGTCGTCCGCGACCCGGCCGCCGACCGCGTCATCTGGCAGGAGTACCTGGAGACCGTCGTCCGCGAGCGCGACGGCTGGACGGACTTCTACCGGGCCTGCCGGGAGGTGAGCGTGTGAGCGTCGACGAGTCCCCGCGGGGAAGCGGGGAGCAGCCTCTCAGGGGCGAGGCGTACGCCTCCGGACCGCTGTTGCTCGGCGTCCGGCACCACGGTCCCGGCTCCGCGCGCGCGGTGCGAGCGGCCCTGGACGCCGCGCGGCCCGCCGTCGTCCTCATCGAGGGACCGCCCGAGGCCGATCCGCTGATCCCGCTCGCCGCCGACCCCGGCCTGAGGCCCCCGGTTGCCCTGCTCGCCCACGCCGTGGACGAGCCCGGCCGCTCGGCCTTCTGGCCGCTGGCCGAGTTCAGCCCCGAATGGGTCGCCGTCCAATGGGCCCTGGAGCACCACGTCCCGGCCCGCTTCATCGACCTGCCCGCCACGCACACGCTCGCGTGGGAGACCGAGACGCAGACGCCGCCCGGGACGGACGGCGAGGCAGGGGAGTCGCCGGACGCGGGTGCCGAGGGCCGGCCCGACGGTGAGGGCGCTCGGGGCGGGTCCGGCCCTGGGCGGGACCCGGACACGGACGCTGCGGGTGGACCCGAGCACGACCACGACCCGCGTGTCGATCCGCTCGCCGTGCTCGCCGAGGCCGCCGGGTACGACGATCCCGAGCGCTGGTGGGAGGACGTCGTCGAGCACCGGGGGCCGGGGCTGCGGGACCCGTTCGCGCCGTTCGCCGCGCTGGAGGAGGCCATGGGGGCGCTGCGGGAGCGGTACGGCGTCGGCGGGCGGCGGCGCGACCTGGTGCGCGAGGCCCATATGCGGCTTCAAGTGCGCGCGGCACGCAAGGAGTTCGGGGACGAGGTGGCGGTGGTGTGCGGGGCGTGGCACGTTCCCGCGCTGCGCGAGAGGACGACCGTCACGGCGGACCGGGCCCTTCTCAAGGGGCTGCCCAAGGCCAGGACCGACCTGACCTGGGTGCCCTGGACGCACCGCAGGCTGGCCCGCTCCAGCGGCTACGGCGCGGGGATCGACGCGCCCGGTTGGTACGCGCATCTGTTCCGGGCACCGGACCGGCCGGTCGAGCGGTGGCTGACCAAGGTGGCGGGACTGCTGCGCGAGGAGGATCGGATCGTGTCCTCCGCGCACGTCATCGAGGCTGTGCGGCTGGCCGAGACCCTCGCGGTGATGCGCGGCCGCCCGCTGCCCGGCCTGGGCGAGACCACCGACGCCGTGCGCGCGGTGATGTGCGAGGGCTCGGACGTCCCGCTGTCCCTGGTCTACGACCGACTGGTGGTCGGGGACGTGCTGGGGGAGGTGCCGGAGGCGGCGCCGGCGGTGCCGTTGCAGCGCGACCTGGCCCGGGAGCAGCGCCGGCTGCGGCTCAAGCCCGAGGCGCTCGAGCGGGAGCTGGAGCTGGACCTGCGCAAGGACACCGACACCGGCCGCAGCAGGCTGCTGCACCGGCTGCGGCTGCTCGGCGTCGGCTGGGGCGAGCCCGCGCGGTCGCGGGAGAGCACGGGCACGTTCCGGGAGACCTGGCGCCTGCGCTGGGAGCCGGAGTTGTCCGTGCGGGTCGCCGAGGCCGGGGTGTGGGGGACCACCGTGCTCGCCGCGGCGACGGCCAAGGCCGAGGCGGACGCCACCGGGGCACGCGCCCTCGCCGACGTCACCGCGCTCGCCGAACTGTGCCTGCTGGCCGGGCTGCCGGACGCGCTGCCCCTGGTGATGCGGGCGCTCGCCGACCGGGCGGCCCTCGACACCGACGTCGGTCACCTGGCCCAGGCCCTGCCCGCCCTGGTCCGCTCCCTGCGCTACGGCGATGTACGCGGCACCGACACCGGCGCGCTGGCCGGCGTCGCCGCGGGCCTCGCCGAGCGGGTCTTCGTCGGACTGCCCCCGGCCTGCGCCGCGCTCGACACCGAAGCGGCGCAGGAGATGCGCGGCCACGTGGACGCCGTGCACGGCGCGGTGGGCCTTCTGGCCGAGACCCTGACCGGCGCCTCGGCCGCCGCACACGGCGACCTGCGCGCCCGCTGGCGCTCCGTGCTGCGGACCCTGGCCCTGCGGGACTCCGTGCCGGGCGTCGTACGAGGGCGCGCGGTACGGCTCCTGCTGGACGACGGCGAGTTGGGGTCCCACGAGGCGGCACGGCTGATGGGCCTGGTGCTGTCGCCGGGGACGCCGCCCGCCGACGCGGCCGCGTGGATCGAGGGGTTCGTCGGCGGCGGGGGCGGGATGCTGCTGGTGCACGACGGACGGCTGCTCGGTCTGGTCGACGCGTGGCTGACCGGCGTGCCCGCGGAGGCGTTCACGGACGTACTGCCGCTGCTGCGGCGCACCTTCTCGGCGTACGAGCCCGGGGTGCGCAGAACCCTCGGCGAACTGGTGCGGCGCGGCCCGGGAAGCGGTACCGGCCCGGCGGGCCGGGCGAGCGGCCTGCCCGGCTTCGCGGCGGAACCGGACACCGGACGCGCCGACGCCGTCATGCCGGTGCTGCGCCTGCTGCTCGGGCCGGACGCGTGCGCGGTCCGAGAGGCGGCGGTCCGAGGGGCGGCGGTCCGAGGGGCGGCGGTCCGAGGGGCGGCGGTCCGAGGGGCGGCGGTCCGAGAGGCGGCGGACCGGAAGCCGACGCCGGTGGCGACTGACGACAACAGCTATGCGGGGGTGGGCACATGACAACCGAACCGATTCCGGCCGAACCAAGTCCGGCCGTGCCGAGTCCGACCCTGTCGGGGCCGGCTCGAACGGGTCGGGCGGAGACCGGCGGCGACCCCGCGCAGGAGCGGCTGCGACGCTGGCGGCTCGTGCTCGGCGGGGACCAGGCCGACGGCACCGGATGCGCGCTGTCGGGCCGGGACGCGGCGATGGACGGGACGCTGGCCGCGCTGTACGGCAAGGCGGACAAGGCGCAGACGGGCCGGGACCGTTCGGCGGGGCTCGGCGCGTCGGCGCCGTCCGTGGCGCGCTGGCTCGGAGACATCCGCACCTACTTCCCCTCGTCCGTCGTCCAGGTCATGCAGCGCGACGCCATCGACCGGCTCGGACTGGCCTCGCTGCTGCTGGAGCCGGAGATGCTGGAGGCGGTCGAGGCGGACGTGCACCTGGTCGGCACGCTGCTCTCGCTCAACAAGGCGATGCCGGAGACGACGAAGGAGACGGCACGGGCGGTCGTGCGCAAGGTGGTCGAGGACCTGGAGAAGCGGCTCGCGACCCGCACCCGGGCCACGCTCACCGGCGCCCTGGACCGCAGCGCCCGGGTCAGCCGGCCGCGTCACCACGACATCGACTGGAACCGCACCATCGCGGCGAACCTCAAGCACTACCTGCCCGAGTACCGCACGATCGTGCCGGAACGGCTCATCGGGTACGGGCGGGCCGCGCAGTCCGTGAAGAAGGAGGTCGTTCTCTGCATCGACCAGTCAGGGTCGATGGCGGCCTCCGTGGTCTACGCGTCCGTCTTCGGGGCGGTGCTCGCCTCCATGCGGTCGATCGACACGCGGCTGGTCGTGTTCGACACGGCGGTCGTCGACCTCACCGACCAGCTGGACGACCCGGTCGACGTCCTCTTCGGCACCCAGCTCGGCGGCGGCACGGACATCAACAGGGCGCTGGCGTACTGCCAGTCGCAGATCACCCGCCCCGCCGAGACGGTGGTCGTCCTGATCAGCGACCTGTACGAGGGCGGCATACGCGACGAGATGCTCAAGCGGGTCGCGGCGATGAAGGCGTCCGGCGTGCAGTTCGTGGCGCTGCTCGCGCTGTCCGACGAGGGGGCGCCCGCGTACGACAGGGACCACGCGGCCGCGCTCGCCGCGCTCGGGGCACCGGCCTTCGCCTGCACCCCGGATCTGTTTCCCGAGGTGATGGCGGCGGCGATCGAGAAGCGGCCGTTGCCGATACCGGACACAGCATGACAGCACACGGAAAAGGGGACATGAGTACTCATCGGTAACAGCGGGCTTGCGCAACCTCGGGCGTCCCGTGCGAGGATCGACGCCGCCCCGCGTCGTGCTCCGTCGCAGTTCCGCCGCACGGGAGGAATCACCCCCTGTTGACCTTGCCGGCCACCCTTTTCGGCACCACCGTGCGCGTGTTGCGTACGGCGGCTGGACGGCGTGCCCTGCAACTGGTCCTGCTGGTGGGCGGTTTGTTCCTGCTCGGCTTTCTCTGCGGGGAGCAGGCGCACGCGGCCGAGGGGACACCCACGGCACCGGTGGCGTCCGTGGCGCCCGTGAGCGGGCTGCTGTTGGAGACCGGGCACTCGAGCACCTCGGGCGGCACCGAGGCCGTACCGGGCTCGCGCAACACCGCTCAGGGATCGGTCGGCGACGCCACACGCGGTTCGGGCGCCGGCGCCGGGCAGGCTGTGGCCGATTCCGCGCGGGACACCGGCAACTCCGTACGGGCGGCGACCGAACACGTCGTCACCCCCGTCCTTGCCGTCACCGAGCGGGCGGTCACGCCCGTGCGGACGGTGGCCGACACGACGACCCGTTCCCTCGACGGGATCCAGGCGGAGGTTCCGGACCCGTCCGGCCGGCCCGAGCTGGATGCGCCGGGGCTTCCCGAGGTGTCCGAGCCGCCGGTGCTGGAACTGCCGGTGCCGGTGCCGGTCGGCCCCGAGCCCCTCCCTCGGGAGCACGGCGGCGGCACGCCGTACCCGCCCGCCTCGGTGGGCGACAGCCACCCGGGCGGCCACGCGAAATCCCGTACCGGCGTTGCGGCCGCACCGCCGTCCGCCGCGCCGGGACCGTTCGCGCCCCTGATGTCGAGCCTCCTCGCGCTCCCGGCAGCCCACCGCGTGGGCGCCCCCGTCGACGCTTCCGGCAGCCCCGTGCCGGCGCCCACCGGAGACCCGGAGGGCGCACTCGGCAAGCAGGCCGCCGACGGGACGTCGTTCCGTCACGGTGACGCGCACGCTGTCACCCTCGCCGACCGGGCGCCGCTGCGGCTCGTGCCCGGTGCCGCCGCGCTCGTCGACGCGCCGCACACCCGGGAACGGCACCGGGACATCCCGGTCTTCCCCGGCTAGGCAGCCGGGCCGACCTCCCCCGCGACGGATCTGTCGTGCGGGCCCGCCGCGGGCCTGTCGCGCGGGGGCGTAACAGGTCTGCCCGCCTCCGCCCCCTCCGTCCGGACGCCCCGCCACCCCTGTGGCTCGTCGTCGTTCCGGCCCGCCACTTCCGTGCCCCCGTGCCCCCGGGCGCCCTTTGGCCCTCAGGCCCTTTGGCCCTCCGGCCCTCAGGCCCTGTGGCTCCCAGGCCCTGGCTCTCCGGCCCTTGGCCCCCCGGCGTTCCCCGGACGGAAACCCCAAGCCGTTTCCGAAGCCGTTTCCGAAGGACTTGACACACATGAACAAGAACATTCGTCGTTCGATCGTGATAGCCGCCGGTGTCACCGGTGCCTGGGCGCTCGGCTCGGCCGTGGCCAGCGCCGACGAACTGGCCACGCCGGCCGTCACCGCACCGGACGCCACCCCCGCCGGCACCTCCCTCACGGGCACCCTCACCGACACGGTCGACGGCGTCCTCACCGACGTCCACGACACCGTGTCCGGCGTGACGGGCACGGCCACCTCGACCGTCTCGGACCCGGTCACCGCGGTGGGGCAGAAGGCGCGGAGCGCCGAGGGCGCCGTCTCCGACCAGCACCGTCGTTACGTCGAGGGGAACACCATGGCCGGCGCGAAGGTCAGGGGCGGCGAGGCGATCACCGGCGCCCGTGCCGCACGCGCCGCCCAGGCGCAGGACCGGGCCACCCACATCACCGCCCAGGCGGCCCACACGGCCCACACGGCCCACACCGCCCACACGGCCGACCAGGTCACCCGGACGGCCGAAGACCACCTCTCCGTCCACGTCTCCGCCCACGTCTCCACGCCGTCCCCGCGGGACGCGCAGAGCGAGATCGACTACCTCTTCGGGCCCCTCTCCACCTTCGCCCCGGAGGTCGAGCAGGCGCTGGCCGCCGCTCAGACCAAGCTCCAGGCCACCCAGGCGGCGGCCCGGATGCGGGCCGAGGGCGTCCAGGGCGCCGTTCGGACGACGGCCCAGCAGACCGTCGCCGGGGCCAAGAGCCGGACCGTCGGCGCGGTGAGCGCGGCGCAGGGCGGGGCGGCCGTGGCGCAGGGCACGGCGGCGCGGGTGGCCGGCGCGGCCGAGGCCTCCGTCGCAGGCGTGCCCGCGCACCTCACCGGCACGGCGGGCGGCGCCGCGCAGCGCGTCGTCGGCACGGTGCAGTCCGTGCCGGGCACGGTCACGCCGGTCGTCCAGGAGACGACGGCTGCCGCGGTCCCGCCGCTGGCCTCCGCCGCCGTCTCCGGCGTCCTGCCGGTCGCCGGCCACACGGTCGGGGGTGTCGCCCCCACCGCGGGCCACGCGGTCGCGGGTGTGCACGGCACTGCCTCTGCCGCCGTGACGGGCCTCGAGGGGGCCGTCACGGAGACGGTGACGGGCGTCCTGCCCACCGCCGGGTACGCGGTCGCCGGCGTCCACGCCACCGCCACGGGCGCGGTGACCAGCGCGCAGGGCACCGTCACGGGTGCGTTCGCGGGCGTGGACCGGACCGCCGGGGACGCCGTGGCCCATGTCCGCGCCCTCGCGGCGGACGCCGCGGCCGACCTGCACGGGGTCACCACGGGCGTCGGTGGCGGCGTGAGGGGTCTCGCGGGCGGCGCTGTGACCGATGTCCACGGCACCGCCACGGGCGCCGCGGCGGGCCTCCAGGGCGTCGCCACGGGCACCGGCGGCGAGGCGCACGCAGTCGCCGCCGGCGCTCTCGGCGATGTGCACGGCACGGTCGCCGGTGCCCTCGGTGACGTGCACGGGCTCGCCGGCGGGGTGTTCGCGTCCGTGCCGCCGTACGCCACCGGTCTGGTCGGGCAGGTCGCGTACGACGCCACGGACGCCGTGCTGCCGCCGGTCGCCGGCACGGCTGTGCACGGGGTCGCGCCGGTCGCCGGGCAGGCGGTCGCGGACGCGGGGACGCTCGCGTACGGCGTGGCCGGTGATGTGACGCCGTTCGCGGGCGGTGTCGCGGGCGCGGTTCCGCCGCTGGCGCACGGGGTGACCGGGCAGACCGGTGCCTTCGCGCACGGGGCGGCCGGGCAGGTGTCGCCGTTCGCCGAGGGTGTGACCGGTGCGGTGCGGCCCGTCGTGGATCAGGTGACCGGTGTCGTACGGCCGGTCGTGGACACGGCCGTCGGGACCGTGCGGCCGGTCGTGGACGGTCTCGCCGGCAGCGCGAGCGGACTGGCCTACGGCGTGACCGGCAGCGCGAGCGGACTGGCGTACGGCGTGACCGGCACGGCCCACGATCTCGCGTACCGGTACGGCGCGCAGGACGCGCACCAAGGCATCAGCCACCTGGGCATCGACCACCTGGGCGTCAGCCACCAGAGCATCGACCACCTGGGCATCAGCCACCAGGGCATCAGCCACCAGGACATCGACCACCTGGGCGACCACCTGGGCACCGATCACCAGGTCTGAGCGTCCTATCGGGGCTGAGCGCCCCTGACGCATCCGCGGGGCCGCCGGGCCCGGACGGCCGAATGCCGTCGGACCGTCCGGCCGGCTCCCCGCGGAGGGGCGGGTGGTCCCCATTGGGGTGGGGATCAACCGCCCCGGGTCCCCAAGGGCCCGACCAGAGGCCTCACCGGGTCAACCCCAGCCCGGTGAGGCCTCGCCCGTCCCCGGTCACCCTCCCGGTCACCCTCCCCGGTCACCCAGCGGTCGCCCGCCCGGTCGTCACCGGACCATCGTCCCCGGGCCACCCACCCAGATCGCGGCACGCTGTGCCATGGATTCCGGCATCATGTGACAGGTATCACCGCTCGTGTGTGACCCTCGATTTAGGGGCGCCCCTCAAGCGGCGATAACCTGCGAGACGGACATGCCGCGCGCTCGGTCACCGTGTGCGCCTCCCTAGTGACAGCGGACGTCACGTTGCCCTTCGCGGCACGCCCACGCATCCAACGAACCGCGAGATCACTGATAGGGACGGAAGCGCGTGGACCTGTTCGAGTACCAGGCGAGGGACCTCTTCGCCAAGCACGATGTACCGGTGCTGGCCGGTGAAGTCATCGACACGCCTGAGGCGGCGCGCGAGATCACCGAGCGGCTGGGCGGCAAGTCCGTCGTCAAGGCGCAGGTGAAGGTCGGTGGTCGTGGCAAGGCCGGTGGCGTCAAGCTGGCCGCGTCCGCGGACGAGGCCGTCGCCCGTGCGACGGACATCCTCGGCATGGACATCAAGGGCCACACGGTCCACAAGGTCATGATCGCCGAGACCGCCCCGGAGATCCTCGAGGAGTACTACGTCTCCTTCCTCCTCGACCGTGCCAACCGCACCTTCCTCTCCATCGCCTCCGTCGAGGGCGGCATGGAGATCGAGGAGGTGGCGGCCACCCGCCCGGAGGCCGTCGCCCAGACGCCGATCAACCCCATCGACGGGGTCGACGAGGCGAAGGCCCGCGAGATCGTCGCCGCCGCCAAGTTCCCGGCCGAGGTCGCCGACCAGATCGCGAACGTCCTCGTCAAGCTGTGGGACACCTTCATCAAGTCGGACGCCCTCCTCGTCGAGGTCAACCCGCTCGCGAAGGTCGCCTCGGGCGAGGTCATCGCCCTCGACGGCAAGGTGTCGCTCGACGACAACGCCGAGTTCCGCCACGACTGGGACGAGCTGCACGACAAGGCCGCGGCCAACCCGCTCGAGGCCGCCGCCAAGGAGAAGAACCTCAACTACGTCAAGCTCGACGGTGAGGTCGGCATCATCGGCAACGGCGCGGGTCTCGTCATGAGCACCCTGGACGTCGTCGCGTACGCCGGTGAGAACCACGGCAACGTCAAGCCCGCCAACTTCCTGGACATCGGCGGTGGCGCCTCCGCCCAGGTCATGGCGAACGGCCTGGAGATCATCCTCGGCGACCCCGACGTCAAGTCGGTGTTCGTGAACGTCTTCGGCGGCATCACCGCCTGCGACGAGGTCGCCAACGGCATCGTGCAGGCCCTGAAGCTCCTCGAGGACCGGGGCGAGAACGTCACCAAGCCGCTGGTCGTCCGTCTCGACGGCAACAACGCCGAGCTCGGCCGGCAGATCCTCACGGACGCGAACCACCCGCTGGTGCAGCGCGTCGACACCATGGACGGCGCGGCCGACAAGGCCGCCGAGCTGGCCCACGCCGCCAAGTAAGCACTCAGGACGAGGACACAACACACCATGGCTATCTGGCTCAACAAGGACAGCAAGGTCATCGTCCAGGGCATGACCGGCGCCACGGGCATGAAGCACACCAAGCTCATGCTCGGTGACGGCACCAACGTCGTGGGCGGCGTGAACCCGCGCAAGGCGGGTCAGAAGGTCGACTTCGACGGCACCGAGGTACCGGTCTTCGGCACCGTCAAGGAGGCCATCGAGGCCACCGGCGCCAACGTCTCCGTCATCTTCGTGCCGGAGAAGTTCACCAAGGACGCGGTCGTCGAGGCCATCGACGCCGAGATCCCGCTTGCCGTCGTCATCACCGAGGGCATCGCCGTGCACGACACGGCCGCCTTCTGGGCGTACGCCGGCAAGAAGGGCAACAAGACCCGCATCATCGGCCCGAACTGCCCCGGCATCATCACCCCGGGCCAGTCGAACGTCGGCATCATCCCGGGCGACATCACGAAGCCGGGCCGCATCGGCCTGGTCTCGAAGTCCGGCACGCTGACCTACCAGATGATGTACGAGCTGCGTGACATCGGCTTCTCGACCGCCGTCGGCATCGGTGGCGACCCGATCATCGGCACCACGCACATCGACGCACTGGCCGCGTTCCAGGACGACCCCGACACCGACCTGATCGTCATGATCGGTGAGATCGGTGGCGACGCCGAGGAGCGTGCGGCCGCGTTCATCAAGGAGAACGTGACCAAGCCGGTCGTCGGTTACGTCGCGGGCTTCACCGCCCCCGAGGGCAAGACCATGGGCCACGCCGGCGCCATCGTCTCCGGCTCCTCCGGCACCGCCCAGGCCAAGAAGGAGGCCCTCGAGGCCGCGGGCGTCAAGGTCGGCAAGACGCCGACCGAGACGGCCAAGCTCGCCCGCGAGATCCTCAGCGCCTGAGCGCCTGAGCGCCCTGGCTGAACGCCGGTAGGCCCGCCCCGTTCCCTGGGGCGGGCCTGCCGACGTTTCCGTTCCGTCCGAGGCCGCGTGAGGCTGCGGCAGCCCTACGGCAGGCAGTACCGCGACCCCGCGGGTGCGCGGGGAACCGCGCGACCGGCCACATGGGACCCGCACCCGAGGACCGGCCGCACCCTCACGGCGGCCCCCGGAAACCTCAGCGCGCCGTTGGAGCAACCCGTTCCGGACCGCTCCCCGCCTCCCCTCGCAGCTTGGTCCGCAGGGCCACCTCGCCCGGGGACAGCGGCCCCATGGCCGGAGGTACCGGCACCCCGCGGACGGCCTGGGCCGGAGCGATCGGCGGTTCGTAGTGCGTCGGCGCCGTCCGCAGCGTCAGCGTCGTCGCCCCGATGATCGTGACGGTGAACGCGATGGCCGCCCGCGTCCAGAACACGTTCCGGCGTTCACCCACGGTCCGCACCGCTTTCGGCCTGGCCGCGCGCGGCCGCTCCGTGGAGGCCAGTTCGGCCAGCCTCCGGTGCAGCGCGGCGGGGTCGGCCAGCTCCGGGACATGCGCGGCCACGACCTCCCGCGCCCGGGTCAGCCGTCCGGCGGCGGCCGGCGTGCTCGCCTCCGTCTCCGCCGCCGTCTCGGGCAGGTCGAGCCCGACACCGTCGTACAGCACGAGCGTGCGCCGGTACGACGGCGGCAGCGTGAGCAGCGCGTTCAGCAGGGCGTGGTCGGCGGGATCGGCGGGAGGCGGCTCGGGGGAGCGGTAACGGGGACGGAAGCGGTGCCACGGCGAGAGCGCGTACTCGTACGCCGTCGCCCGCACCCATCCGGCCGGGTCCCGGTCCCGGGCCACCTCCGGCCAGCGCTGCCAGGCCAGTTGGAAGGCCCGCTCCACGGCTTCCCGGGCCAGCTCGCGCCGCCCGGTGAGGAGGTAGCTCTGGCGTACGAGCGCGGGTGCGCAGAACGCGTACAGCGCGTCGAATGCCTGATCGGGGGTCAGCGTGGGCAGCTCGGGCGGCGCCTCGGGCCGGGGAGAACGTTTCTTTGGACCTTCCGCGATCACCGCCCCCCGGCTCGCCGCTCCCTGACCCTCCGGCGGCCGCGCGAGCGTGGCGAGCAGGCGGGCGTACGCGTCGGCCAGGGGGCCGCCCGGGACGCTCTTCCCTCGCTCCCACGCGCGGACCGTCGCGCGGCGGACGCCGAGCCGCGCAGCGACCTGAGCCTGCGTCAGCGACCCGGACTCTCGCAGGCGTCGGCGTTCCTTCGGCGGTGGCAGCGGACTGGAGGTGCTCTGCGTCACGATTCACCCCTCCGAGAGAAAAAGTACATAAGCATATATTCAGCGACACATCGGTGGTTCGCGTGTTACGCCGGGAAAGCGCGTGTCGTTGGGAGCATGGCGGGCGTGATCCAGCTGACCGCTCGCCGCTCACCGTCGTCGTCGCCCCTGCTGACCCGGATGCGCGACCGTTCGCCCGGGTTCGCCGCGAGCCTGATGGACGGAGTGCTCGCGGCCGGGCTCGGGCTCGGTTCTTTCGCGGCGCTCGTGACGGTGCTGTGGGTCAGTTCGCCGTACCCCGACAGCGGTCCGGGCAGCGCGCTGCACATGGCCACCGCGCTGTGGCTGCTGGCGCACGGCGTGGAACTCGTGCGCACCGACACGCTCTCCGGCACGCCGATGCCCGTCGGCGTGACCCCGCTGCTGCTGCTCGCGCTGCCGGTGTGGCTGCTGTACCGGGCGGGGCGGGACGCGACGGACGCGCACGGCGGACCCTACGCACTCGACGGACCCGACGGCCCCCCACCGGTCCCGGCGCGCACGGCGTGGACGGGCGTCGTCCTCGGCTACCTCGGCGTCGGCACCACGGTCGCGCTGTACTGCTCCGGCGGCGAACTCCGGCCGGAGTGGGGATGGGTGACGACATGTCTGCCGATCGTGGCCGCGGGCGCGGCGGGGGCCGGCGTATGGTCGGCGCACGGCCGCCCGCGCGAGCCGTTGCCGGGTCTGCCGCCGATGCTGCCGGGGCCGGTGCGGCGGCTGGTTTCCGAGGGCGACGCGCGGGCGTGGCTGGGTACGGCCGTCCGGGCCGCCGGGGCCGGCGCGTCGGTGCTGGCCGGGGGCGGTGCGCTGCTGCTCGCGGTGTCGCTCGTGTGGCACGGTGACGCCGTACGGGCCGCCTTCCTGCAGCTGACGGAGGGCTGGACCGGGCGGTTCGCGGTCCTGCTCCTCGGCGTCGTACTGATCCCCAACGCGGCGGTGTGGTCGGCCTCCTACGCCCTCGGCCCCGGATTCGCCCTCGGCACCGGGCACACGGTCGACCCGCTCGCCTCCCACCCCGCCCCGCTCCTGCCCCCGTTCCCGCTGCTCGCGGCGGTACCGGACGCGGGCGCCGGAACCCCGCTCAACTGGGCGGCGGCCCTGGTGCCGGTGGCGGCCGGGGTGACGGTGGCGTGGTTCGTGGCACGGGGAGCCGTGGGACGAAAGGCGCCGGGAGGACGATGGCGGCGGGCGAAGCAAGGGGAGCCGGGGACACCGGGGAACCAGACCGGACCGGCCCGCTCGGCACCCGCCTCGGCCCACTCGGCAGCCGCCCCACCGCGCTCGGCAGCCACCTTCACCGACTCGGCGCATTCGGCGGACGCCCCGGCCCACTGGTCGGCCGGCCGGACCGCCGGCGTGCTGGCCCTGGCCGCACTGCTGTGCGCGGCGCTCCTCACTCTGCTCGCCATGCTGGCGGGCGGCCCGTTGGGCGTGGCCGCACTGTCCCGTTTCGGACCGCCCGCGTGGCGGACCGGTGGAGCGGCGGGACTCTGGACCGCGGTGATCGGCCTGCCCGTCACGCTGACGGTACGGGCGTGGCGGCTGCGGCGCCTGCGGCCCCGGAACGCGGTCCCGGCGCAGGGGACGGAGCCCGAGGGCAGGGCCGGGCGAAAGGCCCGCAGGGCGGCGAACAGGGCGGCGAAGAAGGCGGCGAAGCAGACGGCCAAGGCGGTCAGGGCGGCCGCGAAGGCCTCCTCGACGGCCGCGACTACGGCCACCGGAGAGTACGGGGCGCAGGGCATGGCCACGACGACGGCGAACGGCTACCCGTCGAAACAGGCCTCAGGGGCGTCGGCCGACGCCCCGTCGCACCAGGTGCTCGCGCCCCTCGCCCCCGAGTCCGCCGAGGAGGACCTGTACGACTTCCTCCCGGCCGACGACCCGTTCCCGCCCGCCTGGGAGCACGACGACCTCTCCCGCGCCTCCCGCTGGGCGGCCCTGCGCGAGACCGCGACGGCCCCGGAGACCCATGAGCCGGACCTCCCGCCCGACCGGCCCCCGCTCCCGGAACCCTCACCACCCGGAGACGCCCACCATGACGCCCACCATGACGTCCACGACCCGGCCACACCGCCGGAGCCGCCGAAGTGAGCCGTCACCCGGGCGCTCTCCGGAGGCCGAGACACCGCGCCCCACAGGTCCGGGCGCGGTTCCTGTCAGCTGTTGCCGACGCCCAGCATCCCTCGCAGCCCCTTCGGCAGAAGCTGGTCGCAGGACTGCTTGGCCTCGTGGGTGAGGGCGTCGCCGACGCAGGTGTAGTAGTCGCGGTAGACCATCTGGACGGTGAAGACCGAGCCCACCAGGGTCAGGGTCAGGCAGGCCGCGAGCAGGCCGCCGACGGCTGCCGTCGTCTGCGGGCGGGGGCCCTGGGGCGCGGCGGGGGCGTCCGGGTCGGCGGGGCGGGGCTTGGCGCGCAGGGCGCTGATGCCCCAGTACAGGGCGAGCGCGCCGAGCAGCAGGGCCACGTATGTCCAGCCGAACAGCACGAAGAAGACGCCCCACATGCCGGACAGCAGCGCGTACCGGGCGCGCCGCTGGGCCGGGTCGGTCGGGTCCCAGCGCATGCCGGGCCCGCCCGGTCCCTGCCCCTCGGGGCCGCCGCCGGGCCGCTCGCCGAAGCCGCCGGGGGAGCGGCCGGGCTGCTGGTCGCTCCACCGGCTGCCCCACGGGGCACCGCCGCGCGGGCCGTCCGCCGGGCCGGAGCCGGCGGAGCCCTCGGGGTGCCGCGGCTGCCACGGCTGGTCGGGGCTGCCCTCCGGCGGAGGCGCGAACGGGTTGTCGGCCGGCTGCTGACCGCCGCGCCCGTCGCCGTCCCGCCCGCCGGGCGGCGCCTCGGGCGGCGAGGCCGGCCGCTCCCTGAGCAGCACGGCACCACGCTCGACTCCCTCGGCCGGGAGCGACGGGAACGTGAGGAGTCGCAAGCTGCGATCGGGCATCAAAAGAGCGTCTTCCCCTAGGTGAATACGGCTGTCGCACATGAGCTTCCACCCCGTGAACGCACCGCGCGACGACCGCGTTCCCGGGGCTGTCTCTTCTCGATTCCCTGCGAACGCTACCTTCCGGCCACGCCCCCGTCCCGTGGGGGCCTCCCGGAGTGCCGGTATCGTTGCTGGCGGTCGGCCGCTTCGTAGACTTCCCCGTATACCGGGGCGCGAAGCATTCGTACGACTGTACAAACCGCCGGTCGGACAGACGGCCGGCACCATCGCTTCCCGAGAAAGGGCCCCATCGTGGCCGCCACCACCCCTGGCCCCGCGGTCAAGCGCCTCGTCGTGCTGGTCTCCGGATCCGGCACCAATCTGCAGGCGCTCCTGGACGAGATCGAGCGCACCGGAGCCGAGTCGTACGGCGCGCGGATCGTCGCCGTGGGGGCCGACCGCGACGGTATCGAGGGCCTCGCCCGTGCCGAGCGGGCCGGGCTGCCGACCTTCGTGCGGAAGGTGAAGGACCACGGCAGCCGGGAGGAGTGGGACGCGGCCCTCGCCGAGGCGGTGGCGTCGTACGAGCCCGACCTCGTGGTCTCCGCCGGGTTCATGAAGATCGTCGGGAAGGAATTCCTCGCGCGGTTCGGCGGCCGGTTCGTCAACACGCACCCGGCGCTGCTGCCCAGTTTCCCGGGGGCCCACGGCGCGCGGGACGCGCTCGCGTACGGAGTCAAGGTCACCGGCTGCACCGTCCACTTCGTCGACGACGGCGTCGACACCGGGCCGATCATCGCGCAGGGCGTGGTCGAGGTCCGGGACGAGGACGACGAGAGCGCGCTGCACGAGCGCATCAAGGAAGTCGAGCGAAGGCTGCTCGTCGAGGTCGTGGGGCGGATCGCCCGCAACGGCTATCGCATTGAGGGACGAAAGGTAGTTATCCAGTGACCGCCACCGCCGAGAGCACCAAGCGGCCCATCCGACGCGCGCTCGTCAGCGTCTACGACAAGACCGGGCTGGAAGACCTCGCGCGCGGGCTGCACGAGGCCGGTGTGGAGCTGGTCTCCACCGGGTCCACGGCCGGCCGGATCGCCGCCGCCGGTGTCCCCGTCACCAAGGTCGAGGAGCTGACCGGCTTCCCCGAGTGCCTGGACGGCCGGGTCAAGACCCTGCACCCGAGGGTGCACGCGGGCATTCTGGCCGACCTGCGCCTGGACAGCCACCGCGAGCAGCTCGTCGAGCTGGGCGTGGAGCCGTTCGACCTCGTCGTCGTCAACCTCTACCCGTTCCGCGAGACCGTCGCCTCCGGCGCCTCGGACGACGAGTGCGTGGAGCAGATCGACATCGGCGGTCCCTCGATGGTCCGCGCCGCCGCCAAGAACCACCCGTCCGTGGCCGTGGTCACCAGCCCCGAGCGCTACGCCGACGTGCTCGCGGCCGTCCAGGCCGGCGGCTTCGACCTCGCCACCCGTAAGCGGCTGGCCGCCGAGGCCTTCCAGCACACCGCCGCCTACGACGTGGCCGTCGCCTCCTGGTTCGCCTCGTCCTACGCGCCCGTCGACGCCGAGTCCGACAGCGGCTCCGACGCGGGGTCCTTCCCGGACTTCCTGGGCGCCACGTTCGAGCGCGCCCACACCCTGCGCTACGGCGAGAACCCGCACCAGCCGGCCGCGCTGTACGTCACCCCCGGCGAGACCGGTCTCGCGCAGGCCGAGCAGCTGCACGGCAAGGAGATGTCGTACAACAACTACACGGACACGGACGCCGCCCGCCGTGCCGCGTACGACCACGACGAGCCCTGCGTCGCGATCATCAAGCACGCCAACCCGTGCGGCATCGCGACCGGCGCGGACGTCGCCGAGGCGCACCGCAAGGCGCACGCCAGCGACCCGCTGTCCGCGTTCGGCGGCGTCATCGCCGTCAACCGGCCGGTCAGCAAGGAGATGGCCGAGCAGGTCGCGGAGATCTTCACCGAGGTCATCGTGGCGCCGGACTACGAGGAGGGGGCCCTGGAGGCCCTCACCACGAAGAAGAACATCCGCGTGCTGAAGGCCCCGAACGGCCCGTGCAACCGGGTGGAGGCCAAGCAGATCGACGGCGGCCTGCTGCTCCAGGAGACCGACCGCCTCCAGGCCGACGGCGACGACCCGGCCAACTGGACGCTCGCCAGCGGTGAGGCCCTCACCGCCGAGGAGCTGAAGGAGCTGGCCTTCGCCTGGAAGGCCTGCCGTGCCGTCAAGTCCAACGCGATCCTGCTCGCCAAGGACGGCGCCTCCGTCGGCGTCGGCATGGGCCAGGTCAACCGCGTCGACTCCTGCCGGCTGGCCGTCGAGCGGGCCGGCGAGGAGCGGGCGCGTGGCTCCTACGCGGCCTCCGACGCCTTCTTCCCCTTCCCCGACGGCCCCGAGATCCTCATCGCGGCCGGCGTGCGCGCGATCGTCCAGCCGGGCGGCTCGATCCGCGACGAGCAGGTGGTCGAGGCCGCGAAGAAGGCCGGTGTGACCATGTACTTCACGGGCACGCGCCACTTCTTCCACTGAGTGGTCGAGCATCCGTCGGGCGCCTGAGTGCCTGACACACGGAAAGCGGCCTCCGGTTCCCCTCGCGGGGGCCGGAGGCCGCTTTCCGTGAGTGCGTCGGATCAGCCCTGGGTGCGGATCACGATCGTGCTGCACACCTTGTCGGCGAACGTCTGACGCTTGGCGTCCCACGCCGGCCACAGCCAGCCCAGGTAGCAGGCGAGGCTGTCCAGGAAGTGCGCGATACGGCGCACGAACGCCATGCCGACGCCGATCGGCTGGCCGGTGTCCTCCTTCACCAGGCGGATGCCCAGGGCCTTCTTGCCGACCGTCTGGCCGGTGCGGCCCTCCTGGATCAGCTGCCAGATCGCGAGGGCGAGGAGGGCGATGCCGCCGATCGCCGTCAGCGCGGCGTTGTCCTTGCCCACGATGACCAGGATGTACGGCACCGCGAAGACCAGGCCGTCGACGAGGGTGCCGAGGAACCGCTGACCCCAGTTCGCGTACGGCGGCTGGCCGCCGAATCCGCCCTGCGGGCCCGGGTAGCCGGGCTGCTGCGGGTAGCCGTAACCCTGCTGCGGCGGCACGCCCTGAGGGGCCTGCTGGTAGCCGGGCTGCTGCGGGTAGCCGTAGCCCTGCTGCGGGTCCTGCGGCTGACCGTAGGGAGAGTTGGGCGAGCCGAAACTCATGGCGGATTTCCTCCGTTTGCCTGTGGGGACGACGCGGAAGGCACGGAGGTACGTCACAAATCGAGCGGTTTGCCCCCCACCGGACCGCGATACTGCGCCGCTCATCGTTGTGGAGACTCAAGGCGTTGTCCAGCCGGATTCGCGAGGTGTTGTGCAAGTGCAACATCACTGATCACCGGCGGACATCCGGGACGCGGCGGTGACATGACGGTGGCCGCCCGCCGGGGCCCCGGATTGGAACCGGGAGCCCGTCATCCGCGAGGATGGTGTCCATGACCGCCCAGATTCTCGATGGCAAGGCCACCGCAGCCGCGATCAAGTCCGATCTGACCGCCCGCGTGGCGGCGCTGAAGGAGAAGGGCATCACGCCCGGCCTCGGCACGATCCTGGTCGGGGACGACCCCGGCAGCCGCAAGTACGTCGCCGGCAAGCACCGCGACTGCGCGCAGGTCGGCATCGCCTCCATCCAGCGCGAACTGCCCGCCACCGCGACCCAGGAGGAGATCGAGGCCGTCGTCCGCGAGCTGAACGAGGACCCCGCCTGCACCGGCTACATCGTCCAGCTCCCGCTGCCCAAGGGCATCGACGAGAACCGCATCCTGGAGCTGATGGACCCGGAGAAGGACGCGGACGGCCTGCACCCGATGAACCTCGGCCGGCTCGTGCTCAACGAGCCGGGCCCGCTGCCCTGCACCCCCAACGGCATCCTCACCCTGCTGCGCCGCCACGGCGTGGAGACCAAGGGCGCCGAGGTCGTGGTGGTCGGCCGGGGCGTCACCATCGGGCGCTCGATGCCGCTGCTGCTCACCCGGCGCAGCGAGAACGCCACCGTGACCCAGTGCCACACCGGCACCCGTGACCTGGCCTACCACCTGAAGAAGGCCGACATCATCATCGCGGCCGCCGGCTCCGCCCACCTGATCCGTGCGGAGGACGTCAAGCCGGGCGCGGCCGTCCTGGACGTCGGTGTCTCCCGTAACGCCGAGGGCAAGATCGTCGGTGACGTCCACCCGGGCGTGGCCGAGGTGGCCGGCTGGATCTCCCCGAACCCCGGCGGTGTCGGCCCGATGACGCGTGCCGAGCTCCTGGTCAACGTGGTCGAGGCGGCCGAGCGCAGTGCCGGCTGAGGACACCCACCACAGCGCGGGGCCGGCCGCTCCCGGGACTACCGGGGGCGTGCGGCGGGTCACCCGCCGCTTCCCGCTGCTCACCAAGGACACCGCGCGCCCCGAGGGCGGCGGCCGGGCCGCCCGCGGCGACGCTCCGGCGCCCGCCCGGCAGTGGCCCATGCTGGTCGTGCTGGCCACGGCCGGTCTCGGTCTGCTACTGACCGCGCTCGACCTGTTCCGTATCGGCACCATCCTGGTCGGCGTCGCCCTGCTGGCCGCGGCGGTCATGCGCTGGATACTGCCCAGCGTCGGCATGCTCGCTGTCCGCTCGCGGTTCACGGACATCGTCACCTACGGCATATTGGGCCTGGTGATCGTCCTGCTCGCGCTGATGGCCCAGCCCAGGCCGTGGCTGGTGATCCCGTTCCTCAAGGACACCCTGCACGTCACCCTCACCACCAAGTAGCGGCGCGAACTCCCGTACGCCTCAGGTGGGCGGCGGCCCGCCCCCTCCCCCGAGCCGGGGCGGGCCGCCGGTGTTCACCCTTCCCTGCTGTGAACTGCCTGTTCAATGTCTGTCCGCGCGCTGTGGCACGGAAGTGACCGTTCCGGCACGGTGTCCGTGCCCTGCCACAGGCGCGCCCGCGGTGTCGACGGGCGGGGCCGGGCGAATCAATTCGGGTGGAATTCCGGGGACACAGGCATGGGCCGCCGGATCCTGGGCACGCGAACGGTACCCCCACGGGAGTCCGGTCAACCGGTACCCCCCGACGGCGGCCGTCCTTGTCTCTCCTCTCCCGGACGGACGGCCGCCGCCCTTCATCTGACGGGAGCCCGTCAGGTGCCCCTCGGAAGTCCGCGAGAAGTCCGCCGGAGATCCGCCAGAGGTCCGGCTTGTGGGGTGAGCCACAGGACCCCCCGGACGTCTCGGATGCTGGATGCGCGATAGCCTGACCGCTGGATTCTCTTGACGCCAAGAGATCGATCATCCGCCGGGGCAGTGACGCCCCACCGCCAGCTGTCATACGGAGAACGCCATGACCCGCACTCCCGTGAACGTCACCGTCACCGGCGCGGCCGGCCAGATCGGTTACGCCCTGCTCTTCCGCATCGCCTCCGGCCAGCTGCTCGGCGCGGACGTGCCGGTCAAGCTGCGCCTTCTGGAGATCACCCCGGCCCTGAAGGCCGCCGAGGGCACCGCCATGGAGCTGGACGACTGCGCGTTCCCGCTGCTTCAGGGCATCGAGATCTCGGACGACCCGAACGTCGCCTTCGACGGCGCCAACGTAGCCCTCCTGGTCGGCGCCCGCCCGCGCACCAAGGGCATGGAGCGCGGTGACCTCCTCGAGGCCAACGGCGGCATCTTCAAGCCGCAGGGCAAGGCCATCAACGACCACGCCGCGGACGACATCAAGATCCTCGTCGTCGGCAACCCGGCCAACACCAACGCGCTCATCGCGCAGGCCGCCGCCCCGGACGTCCCGGCCGAGCGCTTCACCGCGATGACCCGCCTGGACCACAACCGCGCGCTGACCCAGCTCGCGAAGAAGACGGGCTCCACGGTCGCCGACATCAAGCGCCTGACCATCTGGGGCAACCACTCCGCCACCCAGTACCCGGACATCTTCCACGCCACGGTCGCCGGCAAGAACGCCGCGGAGGTCGTGAACGACGAGAAGTGGCTGGCCGAGGACTTCATCCCGACCGTCGCCAAGCGCGGTGCCGCGATCATCGAGGCCCGTGGCGCGTCCTCCGCCGCGTCCGCCGCCAACGCCGCGATCGACCACGTCCACACCTGGGTCAACGGCACCGCCGAGGGCGACTGGACCTCCATGGGCATCCCGTCGGACGGCTCCTACGGCGTCCCGGAGGGCCTCATCTCCTCCTTCCCGGTCACCACCAAGGACGGCAAGTACGAGATCGTCCAGGGCCTGGACGTCAACGAGTTCTCCCGCACCCGCATCGACGCCTCCGTCAAGGAGCTCGCCGAGGAGCGCGAGGCGGTGCGCGCGCTCGGCCTGATCTGAGAACGCGTGCGGCGGTAGCGCCGTAGAACACCGCGTGGGCCCCGCTCCGGTTTCTCCCGGAGCGGGGCCCACGCGCGTTTCGGGGGTGTGATGGATACCCGGTGCCTCGCCGCAGGACAGTCCTGACATGTACGCCCTGAGATATACGTCCGTTTCAGTAGCTTTTCCTGCGTTATTTCAGTGACCCGTCACACTTTCGCGAATCGAATGCGCATGCCCTTCGTGAGGGCAGGGCAGACGGCCACGGTCCCCGAGTGTGGCCCGAAAGTGACGCAGGGGCGCGAAACAGGAACGGAAGGCAATACCGATCATGGCGGACAGAACGGAACGACCGGCCCAGGCGACCATCCACGCGGGAGGCGAGTGGCTGGGAGCGATCTCGGGCGCGACGCGCGAGATCCTGGACCCCGCGGACGCCCGGCCGTTCGCCGTGGTGGCAGAGGGTGACGAGAAGGATGCCGAGCGTGCGGTGGCCGCGGCCCGGCAGGCCTTCGACCACGGCCCCTGGCCCGGCACCCCCGTCGCCGAGCGCGCCGCCCTGCTGCGCCGCGTCGCCGGCCTCCTCGTGCGCGACCGTGAGGAGCTCGGCCTGCTGGAGAGCCGGGACGCGGGCAAGACCGCCGAGGAGGGCCGCGTCGACATCGACTGTGTCGCCGACGCCTTCCGCTACTTCGCCGACCTGGTCGCCGCCGAGGCCCCCGGCCGGGTCGTCGACGCGGGCTCCCCCGACATCCACAGCGTCGTCGTGCACGAGCCGGTCGGCGTCTGTGCGCTGATCACGCCCTGGAACTACCCCCTCCTCCAGGCCAGCTGGAAGATCGCCCCGGCGCTCGCCGCCGGCAACACCTTCGTGATCAAGCCCAGCGAGATCACCCCGATGACGACGATCGCGCTGATCGACCTGCTTGCCGAGGCCGGTCTGCCCGCGGGCGTCGCCAACCTCGTCACCGGCCCCGGCCACACCGTCGGCGCCCGGCTCGCCGACCACCCCGACGTCGACCTGGTCTCCTTCACCGGCGGCCTTGCCAGCGGTGTCAAGGTCGCCCAGGCCGCCGCCCCGAGCGTCAAGAAGGTCGCCCTCGAACTCGGCGGCAAGAACCCCAACGTGGTCTTCGCCGACGCCTGCGCCACCGAGGAGGGCTTCGACACCGCCGTCGATCAGGCCCTCAACGCCGCGTTCATCCACAGCGGCCAGGTCTGCTCGGCCGGCGGCCGCCTGATCGTCGAGGAGTCGGTGCGGGACCGCTTCGTCACCGAACTCGCCCGCCGGGCCCGGAAGATCAGGCTCGGGCGTGGCACCGCCGACGGCGTCGAGTGCGGACCTCTCGTCTCCGAGCAGCAGCGCGCCAAGGTCGAGGCGTACGTCGCCTCCGCGCTCGCCGAGGGCGCCCTGCTGCGCAGCGGCGGCAAGCGGCCCGAGCCGAGCGAGGACCGCCCGGAAGCCGGCTACTTCTACGAGCCGACCGTCCTCGACGGGTGCCACCGCGAGATGAAGGTCGTACGGGAGGAGGTCTTCGGCCCGGTCCTCACCGTCGAGACCTTCCGCACCGAGGACGAGGCGGTGCTCCTCGCCAACGACACCGAGTACGGCCTCGCCGGCGCCGTCTGGACCGCCGACGCCGGCCGGGCCCGCCGCGTCGCCGGACGCCTGCGCCACGGCACCGTCTGGATCAACGACTTCCACCCCTACCTGCCGCAGGCGGAGTGGGGCGGCTTCGGCAAGAGCGGCGTGGGCCGCGAGCTGGGGCCGACCGGGCTCGCCGAGTACCGCGAGACCAAGCACGTCTACCAGAACCTGGCGCCGAAGCCGGTGCGCTGGTTCGCGGGCTGAGCCCCTCGACTCCCGTACGACCTCCCACCCCCCTGGAGCACCACCCCATGGCCCCCACGCCCGAGAACACCCTCACCTACGACTACGTCGTCATCGGCGGCGGCACGGCGGGCTCCGTCATCGCCTCCCGCCTCACCGAGAACCCCGACGTCACCGTCGCCGTCATCGAGGGCGGCCCCAGCGACGTCGACCGCGACGACGTGCTGACCCTGCGCCGCTGGATGGGCCTGCTCGGCGGCGAGCTGGACTACGACTACCCGACCACCGAGCAGCCCCGCGGCAACTCCCACATCCGGCACAGCCGCGCCCGTGTGCTCGGCGGCTGCTCCTCGCACAACACCCTGATCTCGTTCAAGCCGCTGCCGTCCGACTGGGACGAGTGGGAAGAGGCCGGTGCCAAGGGCTGGGGTGCCGTCCCCATGGAGGCGTACTTCGCCCGCCTCCTCAACAACATCGTCTCCGTGGACGAGAAGGACCGGAACGCCATCGCCCGGGACTTCGTGGACGCCGCGCAGTCCGCGCTCGGGGTGCCCCGCGTCGAGGGCTTCAACAAGAAGCCGTTCACCGAGGGCGTCGGCTTCTTCGACCTCGCCTACCACCCCGAGAACAACAAGCGCTCCTCCGCCTCCGTCGCCTACCTGCATCCGGTGATGGACGAGCGTCCGGGCCTCCGCATCCTCCTGGAGACGTGGGCGTACAAGCTGGAGCTGGACGGCACCCGCGCCGAGGGCGTCCACGTGCGCACCAAGGACGGCGAGGAACTGCTGATCCGCGCCCGGAGCGAGGTCGTCCTGTGCGCGGGCGCCGTCGACTCCCCGCGCCTGCTCATGCACTCGGGCATCGGACCCCGCGAGGACCTGGAGGCGCTCGGCATCCCCGTCGCGCACGACCTGCCGGGTGTCGGCGAGAACCTGCTCGACCACCCCGAGTCGGTCATCGTCTGGGAGACGAACGGCCCGATCCCGGAGAACTCCGCGATGGACTCCGACGCGGGCCTGTTCGTGCGCCGCGACCCCGAACACGCGGGCCCGGACCTGATGTTCCACTTCTACCAGATCCCGTTCACGGACAACCCGGAGCGCCTCGGCTACCGGCGGCCGGAGTTCGGTGTCTCGATGACGCCCAACATCCCCAAGCCGAAGAGCCGCGGCCGCCTCTACCTGACCAGCGCCGACCCGTCCGTGAAGCCCGCCCTGGACTTCCGCTACTTCACCGACGAGGACGACTACGACGCGCGGACCCTCGTCGACGGCATCCGCATCGCCCGCGAGATCGCCAAGGCCGAGCCGCTCGCCGGCTGGCTGGGGCGCGAAGTGGCCCCCGGCCCGCACGTCACGGGCGACGAGGAGCTGAGCGAGTACGCCCGCAAGGTGGCGCACACCGTCTACCACCCCGCCGGCACCTGCAAGATGGGCGCCGCCGACGACCGGCTCGCCGTGGTCGACCCGGAGTTGAAGATCCGGGGACTCGACGGCATTCGCATCGCCGACGCCTCCGTCTTCCCGACCATGACCGCCGTCAACCCGATGATCGGGGTGCTCATGGTCGGGGAGAAGGCCGTCGACCTGATCGGAGGTGATGCGCGATGAGTATCGCCGTCCCCACACGCAAGCCCCCCACCACCGACGCGCCGGTCTTCTCGGTGTCCGGCCTCTGGAAGGTGTTCGGCCCCAGGCCCGAGCGCGTCCCGGCCGACCCTGGACTGACCGCTCTCACCCCCGCCGAGCTGCGCTCCCGCACCGGCTGCACGGCCGCCGTCCAGGACGTCTCCTTCGACGTGCGCAAGGGCGAGGTCTTCGTCGTCATGGGCCTGTCCGGCTCCGGCAAGTCCACCCTCGTGCGCTGCCTGACCCGCCTCATCGAACCCACCGCGGGCACCATCGCCATCGACGGCGAGGACGTACGCGCGATGGACAAGGCCCGCCTGCGCCAGCTGCGCCGCCACCGGGCCGCGATGGTCTTCCAGCACTTCGGCCTCCTCCCGCACCGCACGGTCCTCGACAACGTCGCCTACGGCCTGGAGATCCAGGGCATCGGCCGCTCCGAGCGGCGCGAGCGGGCCGCAGAGGTCGTCGCCAAGGTCGGTCTGGAGGGCATGGAGAAACGCCGCCCCGGCCAGCTCTCCGGCGGCCAGCGCCAGCGAGTCGGTCTCGCCCGCGCCCTGGCCGTGGACCCCGAGGTCCTGCTCTTCGACGAGCCCTTCAGCGCCCTCGACCCGCTCATCCGCCGCGATATGCAGGACGAGGTGGTCCGCCTGCACCGCGACGAGGGCCGCACGATGGTCTTCATCACCCACGACCTCAGCGAGGCCCTCAAGCTCGGTGACCGCATCGCCCTGATGCGCGACGGCCGAGTGGTGCAGCTGGGCACGCCGGAGGAGATCGTCTCCTCCCCGGCCGACGACTACGTCCGCGAGTTCGTGCGTGACGTCCCCCGCGAGCAGGTCGTCACCTGCCGCACCGCCATGCGCCCCGCCTCCCGGTCGGAAGCGGGTTCAGGACCGGCGGTCCGCCCGGAGGCCCCGGTCGCCGAGGCCATCGAGGCAGTGGCCCGCGCCGGCGCCGCGGCCCGCGTCATGGACGAGGGCAGGTGCCTCGGCGTCGTGGACTCGGCCGCCCTCCTGGGCGTGGTCGCGGGAACGTCCACGGAAGCCGCGGAAGTCGCGGACGCGGGTGCCCCCGCAACGGCCGGGGCCGCGGACGCGCTTCCCGACGCGGCCGGGGGCAGCCGTACCGACGCTGCCGCGGGCAGTCGTGGCGCCGGGGCGGCCGGCAGTCGTGCCGCCGGGGCGGCGACCGCGCCCGAGGAGACGGCACCCCGCAAGCGCGGGCGGGCGACCCCGCCCGGCCCCCGCACCAGTCCGGAGGGCGTCTGATGGCGACGATCACCGCAGCAGCCCCCCGCACGGCGATCCCCGGCTTCCTCAAGAACCGCGCGGCGGCCAAGCTCCTCACCCTGGCCGCCGTAGCCGCGATCCTCGTCCCCCTCGCGACCGCCCGCTGGGGCAGCGCCGCGTGGCCGCACGCGCTGACCGTCGACTTCTCCAAGCCCCTGGCCTCCGCCAGCGACTGGGTGATCGACAACCGCGACAGCCACCCCCTGTTCCTCTACGGCTTCGGCTACATCAGCAACGCCGTCGTCATCGCCGTACACGCCGTCTACCTCACCCTGCTCGCCGCGGGCTGGGCCGGCGTCACCGCCTTCGGCGCCCTCGTCGCCTGGCGGGTCGCCGGTGTCCGCCTGGCCGCGGGCACGGCCCTCGCGTTCCTGGTCTGCGGCGCCCTCGGCATGTGGGTCCCGACCATGCAGACCCTCGCCCTGATGGTGGTCGCCGTCCTCGCCTCCGTGGCCGTGGGCGCGCTCCTCGGGCTCGCCGCCGGCCTCTCCGACCGCCTGGACCGCGCCCTGCGCCCGGTCCTGGACACCATGCAGGTGCTGCCGGCGTTCGCGTACCTCCTCCCCGTCGTCCTGGTCTTCGGCATCGGCGTGCCCGCGGCCGTCCTCGCCACCGTCGTCTACGCCGCCCCGCCGATGGCCCGCCTCACCGCGCTCGGCCTGCGCGGCGCCGACCCCGAAGTCCTGGAGGCCGTGGAGTCGCTGGGCGCGACCGCCCGCCAGCGGCTGCTGACCGCCCGCATCCCGCTGGCCCGCAAGGAACTCCTGCTCGGCCTCAACCAGACGATCATGATGGCGCTGTCCATGGCGGTCATCGCGTCGGTCATCGGCGCCGGCGGCCTCGGCGACCGCGTCTACCAGGCCCTCGCCTCGGTCGACGTCGGCGCGGCCCTCGCGGCCGGCATCCCGATCGTGCTGCTCGCGATCGTCCTCGACCGCGTCACCGCAGCGGCCGGAGAGGGCACCCGGGCCACCCAGGGCACCGACCGGCCCCGGACCATCGGCCGGCCCTACGCCCTCGCCGTCACCGTGGCCGCCGCCCTGGCCACCCGCCTCCTCGGCGCCCTCGACTGGCCCGCGTCCTGGACCCTGCACATCGCCGACCCGGTCAACCGCGCCGTCGACTGGATGACCGCCCACCTCTACTCCGGCGTCCCGGTCGTCGGCGGCACCGCCGACTGGGCCGGTCACTTCACCACCTGGATCCTGGACCCCGTCCGCAGTGGGCTGCAGTGGCTGCCCTGGTGGTCGGTGCTGCTGATCGTCGCCGCGCTGGCCTGGCTGATCGGCACCTGGCGCACCGCCCTGACCGCCGTCCTCGCGATGGCCGCGATCGGCGTGCTCGGGGTGTGGGAGCCGTCGCTCGACACGCTCTCCCAGGTGCTGGCCGCCGTGGCCGTCACCCTCGTCCTCGGCTTCGCGACCGGCATCGCCGCCGCCCGCAGCGACCGCGTCGAACGCGCCCTGCGTCCGGTCCTGGACGTCTTCCAGACCATGCCGCAGTTCGTGTACCTGATCCCGGTCGTCGCCCTGTTCGGCGTCGGCCGCGCCCCCGCCGTCGCCGCGGCCGTCGTCTACGCCCTGCCGGCCGTCGTCCGGATCACCGCGCAGGGCCTGCGCCAGGTCGACCCGGCCGCGCTGGAGTCCGCGCGCTCGCTCGGCGCGACCGGCCGCCAGCAGCTGTGGCAGGTCCAGCTCCCGCTCGCCAAGCGCTCGCTGCTGCTCGCCCTCAACCAGGGCGTGGTCCTGGTCCTGGCCGTCGTCATCATCGGCGGTCTGGTCGGCGGCGGCGCCCTCGGCTACGACGTCGCCTTCGGTCTCGCCCAGGGCGACCTGGCGACCGGCCTGGTCGCCGGCGCGGCCATCGTCTGCCTGGGCCTGATGCTCGACCGGGTGACCCAGCCGACCGAACGCCGTACGAAGAAGGGAGCCTGACATGCGACGTCGTACGACCGTACTGACCGCGACCGCCGTGGTGGGCTCGCTCGCGCTGCTCACCGGCTGCGGAGCCGCCGACATGACCAAGCAGGCTTCCCCGTTCGCGGGTGCCCAGGGCGCCAACACCGTGACCCTGTCCGTGCAGTCCTGGGTGGGCGCCCAGTCCAACGTGGCCGTCGCTCAGTACCTGCTGGAGCACGAGCTGGGCTACCGCGTCGACACCGTCCAGGTGGACGAGGTGCCCGCGTGGGACGCGCTCAGCCAGGGCCGGGTCGACGCGATCCTGGAGGACTGGGGACACCCGGACCAGGAGAAGCGGTACGTCACCGACAAGAAGACGATCGCCCGCGGCGGCGACCTCGGGGTGACCGGGCACATCGGCTGGTTCGTGCCGACGTACCTGGCCAAGCAGCACCCGGACATCACCGACTGGCGGAACCTGAACAAGTACGCCTCGCTCTTCCGCACCCCGGAGAGCGGCGGCAAGGGCCAGCTGATGGACGGCTCCCCGTCCTACGTCACCAACGACAAGGCGCTGGTGGACAACCTGAAGCTGGACTACCAGGTCGTCTTCGCCGGTTCCGAGGCGGCGCAGATCACCCAGATGAAGCAGTTCGCCAAGGACAAGAAGCCCTTCCTCACGTACTGGTACTCGCCCCAGTGGCTGTTCAAGAAGGTCCCGATGACGGAGGTGAAGCTGCCGCCGTACAAGGAGGGGTGCGACGCGGACGCGGCCAAGGTCGCCTGCGCCTACCCGCACACCCCACTGCAGAAGTACCTCAACGCCGACTTCGCGAAGTCCGGCGGCAAGGCTGCGGCCTTCCTGAAGAAGTTCCGGTGGACGACGGACGACCAGAACGAGGTCTCCCTGATGATCGCCGATCAGAAGCTCAGCCCCCAGGAGGCCGCGAAGAAGTGGGTGGACAGCCACCGGTCCACGTGGAAGCAGTGGTTGTCCTGAGCGAGTTCAGCTCCGCGGCCCGGCCGCGGTCTCCCGCAGCGCGGCCGCGGCCGCTCGCCGGAGTCCCGACCCGAACGTGACGCGGGTGGCCCCGAGTGCGCCGAGTCCCGGGGACCCGGCAGGGCTGGGGGTCCCCCCACGCCCTCGGGGCAGTGGGGGAGGGTCCCCCTTGGCGCGCCCGCGGTGCGGCGCGCGGAACAGGTCCGCTCCGGTCACCGATGCCGGCCCGGCTGGTAGTGGCCGGGGACCATCCGGGTGCTCACACCGAAGCGGTTCCAGGCGTTGATCACCGTGATCGCGGCGATCAGCCGGGACAGCTCGGCCTCCTCGAACTGCTTGGCCGCCTTCTCGTACACCTCGTCGGGTACGAAACCGTCGGTCAGGACGGTGATCGCCTCGGTCAGCTCGATCGCCGCCAGCTCCTTCTCCGTGTAGAAGTGCCGCGACTCCTCCCACGCGCTGAGCTGCACGACGCGCTCCACGCTCTCGCCGGCCGCGAGGGCGTCCTTGGTGTGCATGTCGAGGCAGAACGCGCAGTGGTTGATCTGCGAGGCGCGGATCTTCACCAGCTCGTACAGCTTGGGGTCAAGACCCTGCCGGGCGGCGCTGTCCAGGCGGACCATCGCCTTGTAGACCTCGGGCGCGTGCTCGGTCCAGGCCAGCCGGGGGGTGTGTTCGGGTGCGTACTCGACGGAATCCTGTGCTGTGGTCATGCTTCGACTCTAGGAGCGGGAAAGCCCAGGAGTATGGTCCATTTCCATGGCGAAACCATGGGCCGCTTTCGGTGTCGACCTCCACCTGGAACCCGCCGGTACCAACGGGCTGCGGCGCGGCCTGACCGACGCGCTGCGCGACGCGGCCCGCACCGGCCGGCTCGCCCCCGGCACCCGGCTCCCCTCCTCCCGCTCCCTCGCCGCCGACCTCGGCATCGCCCGCAACACCGTCGCCGAGGCCTACGCCGACCTGGTCGCCGAGGGCTGGCTCACCGCCCGCCAGGGCTCCGGCACCCGGGTCGCCGAGCAAGCCGTGCCCGCGCCGAAGGCCCCCGAGACGGCACCGCCGCGCCGGGAACCGGGCACCCCCGCCCACAGCCTCCTCCCCGGCACCCCCGACCTCGCCGCGTTCCCGCGCACCGAATGGCTCAAGGCCGCCCGCCGCGCCCTGGCCACGGCGCCCTTCCAGGCCCTCGGCTACGGCGACCCGCGCGGCACCCGCGAACTGCGCACCGCCCTCGCCGGCTACCTCGCCCGCGCCCGGGGCGTGCGCGCCGACCCCGAGTCGATCGTGATCACCGCGGGCTTCTCCCACGCGCTGCAGATCCTCGGCAGGGTGCTGCGGGCGCGCGGGGTGCGGGCGGTGGCCGTGGAGTCGTACGGGCTCGACGAACACCGGGCGCTGCTGCGCGACGCGGGGCTGCAGACGCCCCCGCTGCCGTACGACCGACTCGGCACGGACACCGGCGCGTTGGCCGACGAGGGAGCGGTTCTCCTGACCCCCGCCCACCAGTTCCCGATGGGTGTGCCGCTGCACCCCGACCGGCGGACCGCCGTCGTGGACTGGGCGCGGCGGACCGGTGGGCTGGTCCTGGAGGACGACTACGACGGCGAGTTCCGCTACGACCGCCAGCCCGTCGGCGCCCTCCAGGGCCTCGCCCCCGACCGGGTCGTCCACCTCGGCACCGCCAGCAAGTCCCTCGCCCCCGGGCTGCGGCTGGGCTGGATGGTGCTGCCGCCGTCCCTGCGAGAGGAAGCGACCGCGGCCAAGGGCCGCATCGACTCCTGCGGTGTGCTGGACCAGCTGACCCTGGCCGAGTTCATCACCTCCGGCGCGTACGACCGCCACATCCGCTCCGCCCGCCTGCGCTACCGCCGCCGCCGCGACGCCCTCACCGCGGCCGTCGCCGACCGCGCCCCCGAGATCCGTGTCAGCGGCATCGCCGCCGGCCTGCATGCCGTCCTGAGCCTGCCGCCCGGCACGGAAGCCTCCGTGGTCCAGGCCGCCGCCTGGCAGGGCCTCGCCCTCCAGGGCCTCTCCACCCATCGCCACGAGCTGGCTGTCGCCGAGCCGATGGACGCCCTGGTGGTCGGCTACGGAACCCCACCGGAGAGTGCCTGGGCGGGAACCCTGGAGGCGCTGTGCAGGGTGCTGCCCTGACCCGCGGGTGAAAACACCGCCGACCGCACACGACCCCGCGCCCGCCCGTGGGCGAACGCCGCCCGGCAGCCCCGTGGGCGAACGCCGCCCCGCAGCCCCATAGGCGAACGCCGCCCCGCAGCCCCATAGGCGAACGCCGCCCCGGACCTCAGCGCACCGCCTCCTCCGGCACCGTCTCCTCCACCACCGGCGCCTCCCCGAACCGTGCCAGGGCCAGCGCCCCCACCACCGCGACGGCGAAGCCGAGCGCGGCCAGCCACGTCAGCCCCTCCCTCGTCCTGTCGCCGAGCCAGATCACACCGACCGCCGCGGGAGCGACCGTCTCGCCGATGACCATGCCGGCCGTCGCCGTCGTGACGGAGCCGCGCTGGAGGGCCGAGGTGAGGAGGACGAACGCGGAGCCGCCGCCGAGGAGGAGGGCGTAGGTCGCGGGGTTGGTGAACAGGTCGGCGGGGCGGAGGGAGTCGATGAGGCGTACCGCCACCTCGACCACCCCGAAGCCGAACCCCGCGCCGAGACCGAGCAGCAGCGCCCGTGTCCGCCCGGACAGCCGCCCCCCGACCGCACCGAGCAGCAGAACCCCGACGGCCGCCACCACCATCGCGTACTTCAGCCAGCCGGGCGCGCTCCGGTCGCCCTCCGTCCCCGAGGCCAGCCCGAGCATGGCGAGACCCGCGCACACCACCCCGACCGCGGCCCACTCCACCCCGCTCAGCCGCACCCGCAGCAGCCGGGCCGCCACCACCGCCGTCACCGCGAGGCTCGCGGCCAGCGCCGCGCCCACCGCGTAGATCGGCACCGAGCGCAGCGCGGCGATCTGCAGCAGGAACCCGAGCCCGTCCAGCGCGAGACCGGCGAGGTAGCGCCACTGCCTGAGCGCCCGCAGCAGCAGCGCGGCCTCACCGCCCTCGCCCCCCTGCGCACCCGCCGCCCGCGCGGCCATCGCCTGCAACACGGTCGCCGTACCGAAGCAGACCGCCGCGCCAAGCGCGCACACCATTCCAAACAGCACGAAGCGACTTTAGGGGAGCAGGAGAACACGGGGTCCCCTGCACGGACACTCACACCGATCTCTAGGCTGGCCGACGCACACCGCACCACATCCGACGGGGGAGACACCGATGGCGCACGCACGCCCACAGATCCGCAGGCAACTGCGCTCCACCACGGTCGTCCTCGGCGGCATGGGCCTGCTCGCCGCCGCCCTGACCGCCTGCTCGTCCGACCCGGACAAGCGCTGTGTCGACCGGGGCAGCTACAACCTCGCCAAGGGCTACAAGGTCGTCTCCGACAAGAACTGCAAGTCGACCAAGGCGTCGCTGAACGGCGGCTGGTACTACGGCGGCAAGAAGAAGGGCTCCTGGGTCGACGGCGGCTCCTTCGTCAAGCCGCGCTCGGGCTCGGGCAGTTCCTCCGGTTCCGGCCACAGCGGTGTCCACCGCGGCGGCTTCGGCGGCGGCCACGGCAGCTCCGGCGGCTGACCGGGAACCGGACCGGAAACCGTCGCATGGAACGCCGTACCATCACCCCCCGCCCCGGCTGGCAGCAGACCGTCGAGGAACAGGGGCTCGTATACCCCCTGACCCGCCACCCCGACGGCTCCCTGCGCCCCTACTGGGACGAGAGCGCCTACTACGTCTTCTCCCTGGAGGAGATCGAGGCGCTGGAGGAGACCGTCGAGGAACTGCACCGCATGTGCCTGGCCGCCGCCGGGCGCATCGTCGTCACCGGCCGCCTCGCCGACCTCGGCATCACCGACCCGCGCGTCGCCGAGGCCGTCACCGAGGCCTGGCACCGGCGCGCCGAACTCCCTTCCGTCTACGGCCGTTTCGACCTCCGCTACGACGGCGCCGGCCCGGCGAAGATGCTGGAGTACAACGCCGACACCCCCACCTCGCTGGTGGAGGCCGCCTCCCCGCAGTGGTTCTGGATGGAGGAGCGCTTCCCCGGCGCCGACCAGTGGAACTCCCTGCACGAACGGCTGGTCGACGCCTGGCGGGGGCAGGCCGCCCTGCTCCCGCCCGGCAGCCCCCTGCACTTCGCGCACTCCGCCGCCGACGAACTCGGCGAGGACCTGATGACGGTCGCCTATCTGAAGGAGACCGCCGAACAGGCAGGTCTGGAGACCGACTGGATCTCCATGGAGGAGATCGGCTGGGACCCCCTCTCCGGCCGCTTCGTCGACAACCGCCTCCGCTTCATCCGCGGCATCTTCAAGCTGTACCCCTGGGAGTGGCTCACCACCGACGCCTTCGCCGGGCACGTCCTGGACACGCTCGACAACGGCGGCGGCACCGGCTCCACGATGTGGATCGAGCCCGCCTGGAAGATGCTGCTGAGCAACAAGGCCCTGCTGGCGATCCTCTGGGAGCTGTACCCCGGCCACCCCAACCTGCTGCCCGCCTACCTGGACGGCCCGCGCGAGCTGACCGGGACGGCCGGCTACGTCGCCAAGCCCCTGCTCGGCCGCGAGGGCGCGGGTGTGACCGTGCACGAGCCGGGCGCCCCCGCCGTCGTACGGGACGAGTCCTGCTGCTACCAGCAGCTCGCCCCGCTGCCCGCCTTCGAAGGCAACCACGTGGTCCTCGGCGCCTGGGTCGTCCAGGACGAGGCGGCGGGCCTCGGCATCCGCGAGTCCTCGGGCCTGATCACCGACGAGTACGCCCGCTTCTTGCCGCACGTGATCCTCTGACCGCCGGATGGGTGGGCTGGCCTGACTGATCCGCCGAAACCCGGGCTCTCGGCCGCGACGGATGACGACGCCGGGCGCAGGCCGCCCCCGGGAACGGATGGGGACGACCGGGACACCGGTTCGAGTCCTCTTCCGTGAGAGGCGACTGTCAGAGGCGACCGCGACGGCCGACCCGATGGCCGACCGCGATGGTCGCCCCGACGGCCGACCGCGATGGCCGACCGCGACGGTCGGCGGGCCGTCGCCCGCATGGTGGACGTCCGGCCGAGTCCGCCCGGCGTGGCCGGTAGGCTGGCTGCGGGTCGTGACTGGCGCGCTGGGATGGGACGGACCATCGGGGAGCGGCCCGTGGAAATCAGTGCCGTGCGCCTGGGCCGAACGTGAACGCTGTACGCACACCGTCCGGAGGTCCCCATGCCAGAGCAGCAGCCTCTCTCCAGCGAATCCACCGCCTTCCGCGCCGCCCTCGACGTCATCCGCGCCGTCGAACCGCGCGTCGCCGACGCGATCGGCCAGGAGGTGCACGACCAGCGCGAGATGCTCAAGCTGATCGCCTCCGAGAACTACGCCTCCCCGGCCACGCTGCTGGCGATGGGCAACTGGTTCAGCGACAAGTACGCCGAGGGCACGATCGGCCGCCGCTTCTACGCCGGCTGCCGCAACGTCGACACCGTCGAGTCCCTCGCCGCCGAGCACGCCAAGGCGCTCTTCGGTGCCCGGCACGCCTACGTCCAGCCGCACTCCGGCATCGACGCCAACCTCGTCGCCTTCTGGGCCGTCCTCGCCGACCGCGTCGAGGCGCCCGCCCTGGAGAAGGCCGGCGTCCGCCAGGTCAACGAGCTCTCCGAGGCCGACTGGGCCGACCTGCGCCAGGCCTTCGGCAACCAGCGCATGCTCGGCATGTCCCTGGACGCCGGCGGCCACCTCACCCACGGCTTCCGCCCGAACATCTCCGGCAAGATGTTCGACCAGCGCTCCTACGGCACCGACCCGGTCACCGGCCTGATCGACTACGAGGCACTGCGCGCCCAGGCTCGCGAGTTCAAGCCGCTGATCATCGTCGCGGGCTACTCGGCGTACCCCCGTCTGGTGAACTTCCGGATCATGCGCGAGATCGCCGACGAGGTCGGCGCGACCCTCATGGTCGACATGGCCCACTTCGCGGGCCTGGTCGCCGGCAAGGTCCTGACCGGCGACTTCGACCCGGTCCCGCACGCCCAGATCGTCACCACGACGACCCACAAGTCGCTGCGCGGTCCGCGCGGCGGCATGGTCCTGTGCGACGACTCCCTCAAGGACCAGGTCGACCGCGGCTGCCCGATGGTCCTCGGCGGCCCGCTCCCGCACGTCATGGCCGCGAAGGCCGTCGCCTTCGCCGAGGCCCGGCAGCCTTCCTTCCAGGACTACGCCCAGCGCATCGTCGACAACTCCCGCGCCCTCGCCGAAGGCCTCATGCGGCGCGGCGCCACGCTGGTCACCGGCGGCACGGACAACCACCTCAACCTGATCGACGTGGCCGGCTCCTACGGCCTCACCGGCCGCCAGGCCGAGGCCGCGCTCCTCGACTCCGGCATCGTCACCAACCGCAACGCCATCCCGGCCGACCCGAACGGCGCCTGGTACACCTCCGGCATCCGCATCGGCACCCCGGCGCTGACCACGCGCGGCCTGGGCACCGCGGAGATGGACGAGGTCGCCGGCCTCATCGACCGCGTCCTCACCACCACCGAGCCGGGCACGACCAAGTCGGGCGCCCCGTCCAAGGCGTCGCACGTCCTGGACGAGAAGGTCGCCGAGGAGATCGCCCAGCGCGCGACCGACCTCGTGGCGGGCTTCCCGCTCTACCCGGAGGTCGACCTGGGCTGACGCCCACACCCTTTTGAGCTGTCAAGGATCCGCGACTCTAGAGGTCGATCAGCTGCTGACGCGGTTCCTTCCGCGGCGGACCGGCACCGAGCCGGCCCGCCGCGCGGCGTATCAGGAGCCCTCCGGTGACACCGACCACCAGGCCGGACACTGCCCACCAGACACCGTCCGGCACTTGCCCGCGGTCGTCCGCCGACTGGGCGCCGGAGCCCAGCAGGCCCGCACGGTCCAGTTGCCGGAACACCGTCTCCGGCGCCCGATGCCAGCGGATGTCGTCGTCCATCACGTCCGGCGAGAGGTCCGAACGCACCCAGGCTGTGCCGTCGGCCGCGACGAACAGCTGGTCCTGCCGCTCCATGGCGACGTCTCCGCCCGGCGCTCGCCGTGTCTGCGGCCAGCCCCCGACGCCCGTCAGGCCCCAGAGCACCGTGACGCGCACCGCCGGATACCGCCCGTCGGCCCAGGACTGCGGCACCCGCTCCGTGCCCACGTAGGTCGGCTGCAGCAGCTCCCGGAGGCGAGCGAACTCCGGCTCGCCGGAGCGCAGCGTCCGTGTCCGCCCGGTGTCGCCCGAGACGATCAGCGCCAGGTCGGGCCCATCGCCGGCCGGCCCGGGTGCGGCATAGGCCGGCGGGCCGGCGACCAGCGCCACCAGTGCCACCAGTGCCGACCACGGCACAAGCCGGGCGAGCCACGACACTGTGCGTCTGCCGACCCACACGCTCAGCCCATCGTGCGACCCCATGCATCCCCCTCCATATCCCCCTCCATATCCCCCTCCCACTCGCAGCCTCCGTCTCACAGGTCCCGCAGTTCCTGCCGAGGCCCCGACTCCCGCTCCCGCCGTCGCCACGCCCGTATCACCAGTGCCGCGACGGGCCGCAGCGCCAGTGCCAGCCCCGCTCCGGCCGCCGCGCCCCCCTGCGGCTCTCCGCCGAGCCGCCCGTCACTTCTGGTACACCGCCCGGCCCGTCGGGGTTCCCACCTCACCGGCACTACTTCGACGGCTCTCCCGGTGCCGACTCGAGCGACTTCGCGATCTTCACGGCCCGCGCTCTGGACGCCACCCCCTCCAACCGCAGCGTCACGTCGTCGGACGTCCCGTGGGCCCACAGCAGCGTCGGCCCCGCGGTCCGCACCTTGCGTGTGTAACGGTGCCCGTCCGCGTCGACGAGCCAGAAGCCCAGCAGATGCGGGCGCGGGAACCACAGGGCGTAGTCCGGCACGGCATCGGCGGACGGGGCCTTGCCCAGCACTGTCCACTCCGGCGACTCGCGCACCGTCTTGACGAAGCCGACGTCCAGACGCGCCCGGAACTCGTCGAGTCGCACCGTGCGACCGCCCTCACGCCAGCACAGGCTCATCAGAAGGCGCCCGTGCGGCTCACCGGTCACCGTCACCGCGTCCGGCACGCCCAGCGCGTCCGGCACCAGCGGCTCGAATCCGGCGCGCTGCCTCGCCTGCGCCAGCGACACCGAGCGCCCGCAGCCCGGCACCTCGGCGCCGGGAGAGGGGACGGCCGACGGGTCGTACCGCACCTCGACCCCGCCGAAGTCGAACCAGTCGTGGACCGCCGCACGCACCGGGGGCGTCAGCGCGAGCACGGTGAGCAGGCCGCACAGCGCCGCCGTCAGCGAGCGCCACCGCAGCCGCGCCCAGTGCCGGCCGGCCCGCAGCCGAAGACGCGCGCCCGGGGGCTCGGCCACCGGCACGGGCAGCTGCTCGGCCAGTATCTGTCCCAGCACCCGCTCGACCATCGTCTCGGAGTCGAAGGCCCCGTCGGCCCCGCCGCTCCCGCCTGTCCCACCGGTCCCGTCAGCTCCCGGCGAGTCCAGCGACCGGCCGAGCGCCCTCAGCTCCTCCGGCAGCCGCGAGAGCGCACTGTCGCGCCTCAGCTCGCGACCGACCCTGCCCGGACCGCGTCCAGCTCCCCGACCACGCGACCCCCGACTCCCGACGCCACCGCCCGCACGGGCACCCTCGCCCTCGTGCGACTCACTCACCCCCTTCACCCCCTTCCCGGGGCTGCACATCCGGCAGCAGGCGGCCCAGCTTCCGCAGGGCACGGTTGAGCCGGGACTTCACCGTCCCCCGGGGCCAGCCCAGGGCCTGGGCGGTCTCGGGTTCGTCCATCTCCAGGAGGTAGCGGTACGTGACGACCAGGCGGTGCTCCTCGCTCAGTCTGCCGAGAGCGGACTGAAGGGCCGCGCGGCGCTCCGACTCGAGCGCGGCGACCGCGGGGTCCGCCGATTCCGGTATCAGCGGCTCCGCCTCCACGAAGGCTGCCTCCCGGCCCGCGAGCGTGCGCTGCCGGGCCGCCGTCCGCACGGTGTTCCTCGTCTCGTTGGCGACGATCGACAGCAGCCAGGGCCGGAACGCCGCCCCGTCCCTGAACCGGCCCAGCGCGCAGTACGCCTTCACGAAGGCCTGCTGCACCACGTCCTCCGCATCCGCGCCCGCCCCGAGCGCCGAGGCAGCCCGCAGGGCGATGGCCGTGTGGGCCCGCACCAGCTCCGCGTACGCCTCCGGCTCTCCGGCACGCACGCGAGTGATCACCGCGGCCTCGTCGACGATGCGGCCCCCCTCCCGCGTCTTCACACTCTTGGTACACCGCCCGGGGCCAATCGGTTCCCACCATTTCCCGGCCAGTTCCGGATCGGCCCCCGGCACCTGAGAGAATGGTGAACATGGCCTCTGACCGACCCCGCGTGCTCTCCGGCATCCAGCCCACCGCCGGCTCGTTCCATCTGGGCAACTACCTCGGCGCCGTCCGCCAGTGGGTGGCCCTCCAGGAGTCCCACGACGCCTTCTACATGGTTGTCGACCTGCACGCGATCACGGTGCCGCAGAACCCCGCGGACCTGCGCGCCAACACCCGGCTCGCCGCGGCGCAGCTGCTCGCCGCCGGCCTGGACCCGGACCGCTGCACCCTCTTCGTGCAGAGCCATGTCCCCGAGCACGCCCAGCTCGCCTGGATCATGAACTGCCTCACCGGCTTCGGCGAGGCCAGCCGCATGACCCAGTTCAAGGACAAGTCCGCCAAGCAGGGCGCCGACCGGGCGAGCGTCGGCCTGTTCACGTACCCGATCCTCCAGGTCGCGGACATCCTGCTGTACCAGGCCAACGAGGTGCCGGTCGGCGAGGACCAGCGCCAGCACATCGAGCTGACCCGTGACCTGGCCGAGCGCTTCAACGGCCGGTTCGGGGAGACCTTCGTGATCCCGTCGCCGTACATCCTCAAGGAGACGGCGAAGATCTACGACCTCCAGGACCCGTCGATCAAGATGAGCAAGTCGGCGTCCACGCCGAAGGGCCTGATCAACCTGCTCGACGAGCCGAAGGCGACGGCCAAGAAGGTCAAGAGCGCCGTCACCGACACCGACACCGTGATCCGCTACGACGCGGAGAACAAGCCGGGCGTGTCGAACCTCCTCACCATCTACTCCACGCTGACCGGCAAGTCGATCGCCGAGCTGGAGCAGGACTACGAGGGCAAGATGTACGGCGCGCTCAAGACCGATCTCGCCGACGTCATGGTCGAGTTCGTGACGCCGTTCCGGGAGCGCACCCAGCAGTACCTGGACGACCCCGAGACGCTGGACTCGGTCCTGGCCAAGGGCGCCGAGAAGGCGCGTGCCGTCGCCGCGGAGACCCTCGCCCAGGCGTACGACCGGGTGGGCTTCCTGCCGGCGAAGCACTGACCGGCGCCCCGGAGCACGCCGGGGCGCATGGGCGTACGGCCGGGCATCTTTCCGGGCGGGCAGAGCGCTGCACATCACTTCCGTTGTGCCTGCCCACAGGCCCCCCGTGGCCGTACAGTCGGTAGCCGATGGCCGCGACGAACGCCGGCCGAGCAGACATCGCACGACGACAGGAGACGACGTGGGGACCGTAACGATCGGCGTGTCGATCGCGGTCCCGGAGCCTCACGGCAGCAAGCTCCAGGAGCTGCGCGCGGGCTTCGGCGACGCCGCGGCTCACGGCATCCCCACGCACGTCACCCTGCTCCCGCCGACCGAGGTCGAGGAGACGGCGCTGCCGGCCGTCGAGGCGTACCTCACCGAGGTCGCGGCGACCGGCCGGCCGTTCCCGATGCGGCTGTCCGGGACCGGCACCTTCCGTCCGCTGTCGCCGGTCGTCTATGTGCGGGTCGTGCAGGGCGGCGAGGACTGCTCCCTGCTCCAGCAGCGGGTGCGCGACGCCTCGGGCCCGGTGGCGCGCGAGCTGCAGTTCCCGTACCACCCGCACGTCACCGTCGCGCACGGCATCGAGGAGGCGGCGATGGACCGCGCCTTCGAGGAGCTGGCCGGGTTCGAGGCCGCGTGGCCGTGCACCGGGTTCGCGCTGTACGAGCAGGGCCCGGACGGGGTGTGGCGCAAGCTGCGGGAGTACACCTTCGGCGGGTCCGTGGTGCCCCCGCAGGCGGGCCCCGTCGAGCAGGGCACCATCGCCAGCCTCTAGCCGGTACGGCCGGACCGGCGGCTTCGGGCCGGCGGCTTCGGGCCGGTGGGTTCGGGCCGGCGGCTTCGGACCGGTGGCCTCGGACCGGCCCTCTCAGACCGGCAGTCTCCGGAACAGCGCGCGCGGCGTGTGCCGCAGTGCGGACATCACCACGCGCAGCGCTCCCGGCACCCACACCGTCTCCGATCGGCGGCGCAGGCCCAGTTCGATGGCGGCGGCGACGGCCTCCGGGGTGGTGGCGAGCGGGGCCGGGGGCAGTCCGGCCGTCATCCTCGTACGCACGAATCCGGGGCGTACGACCATCACGTGCACGCCCGTGCCGTACAAGGCGTCCCCGAGGCCCTGGGCGAAGGCGTCCAGGCCGGCCTTGCTGGAGCCGTAGATGAAGTCGGCGCGGCGCACCCGCTCGCCGGTGGCGGAGGAGAGCACCACAAAGGAGCCGTGGCCCTGGTTCTGCAGGGCGCGGGCGCTGAACAGGCCGGCCGAGACCGCTCCGGTGTAGTTCGTCTGCGCGACCTGGACCGCGCGCAGCGGCTCGCGTTCGTCGTGGGCCTGGTCGCCGAGGATGCCGAAGGCCAGCAGCACCATGTCGATGTCGCCCTCGGCGAAGATCTTCCCTAGGACCGTCTCGTGGGACGCGGGGTCGAGGGCGTCGAAGGCGACGGTCCGGACGTTCGCGCCGAGGGTGCGCAGGCTCTCGGCGGCCTGTTCCAGCGCGGCGCAGGGGCGGCCCGCGAGCCAGACGGTGCGGGTGCGGCGGGCGATCAGCCGGCGGGCGGTGGCCAGCGCGATCTCGGACGTGCCGCCGAGGACGAGCAGGGACTGGGGAGGACCGAAGGCACCAGACATGCCCGTGACCGTATAGCCCGTGTATGGGCGATACGGCATAAGGCGGCGCCACGCTCCCCGCAATGGGTGATTAATTAGGAGGCATGGACTGGCTCAAGAAGCTGCCCGGGATCGGGCCGATCGTCACCTGGCTGACGGGCACGCACGCGTGGCAGGCGTACGAGCGGCTGGACCAGGTGAAGTGGACGCGGCTGGCCGCCGCCATGACGTTCGTCAGCTTCATCGCACTGTTCCCGCTGCTCACCCTGGCCGCCGCGATCACCGCGGCCACGCTCAGCCCGTCCCGGCAGAAGTCCGTCGAGAGCGGGATCGCCGACCAGTTCCCGGGCCTCGCCGACCAGCTGAACGTCAGCTCCCTCGTGCACAACGCCGGCACGGTCGGTGCCATCGCGGGTGCCGTACTGCTCTTCACCGGCATCGGCTGGGTCGGTCAGATGCGCGACTGTCTGCGGGTGGTGTGGGAGCTGCCGGACCGCGACCAGAACCCGATCCTCGCCAAGGTCAAGGACGCCGTGGTGCTGGTCGGTCTCGGCGGCGCCCTGCTGGTGACTCTGGCCGCCTCCACGCTCGCCTCGGGCGCCGTCGGCTGGCTGTCGCGGCAGCTCGGCCTGGCCGAGCACGGCTGGGGCACCCTGCTGCTGCGGCTCGCCGCGTTCGCCGTCGCCGTGTTCGCCGACTTCCTGGTGCTGCTCTACGTGCTGACCCTGCTGCCCGGGGTCGAGCCGCCGCGCCGCCGCCTGGTGGTGGCGGCACTCATCGGCGCGGTCGGCTTCGAACTGCTCAAGCTGCTGCTCAGCGGCTACATCCAGGGCGTCGCCACGAAGAGCATGTACGGCGCGTTCGGCGTGCCCGTGGCACTGCTGCTGTGGATCAACTTCACCTCGAAACTGGTCCTGTACTGCGCCGCCTGGACGGCGACGCAGAGTGAGGACGAAGAAGAGGCCGAGGACGACGAAGTGGCCGAGGACGACGCAGTGGCCGAGGAGGCCGCGGCGGACCAGGAGGCCGCTGCGGCCGAGGTCAGGGACGGGTCCGACGGCGTATCAGGTCCGGCAGCGGCCAACGGCGGTTGACCAGGTAGGCCACGCCGCCGAGCAGCACCAGCAGGCCGCCGGCGACGCTCAGGGCGATCCCGACGCCGCTGGAGCCGCTCGCCGCCGTGGAGGACGCCACCGGCTTCGAGCCGCCGCCGTTGCTGTGCGCCGCCCCGGCGGAGGCGGACGGGGAGGCATCGGGCCCGCCGGAGGGCTGTGCGCTCTTCGGCGGGACCAGTTCGCCCACCGGTGTGACCTTCCCGGCCGCCGTGAAGCCCCAGTCGAAGAGCTTCGCGGTCTCCTTGTAGACCTCGTTGTGGTCGTGCTTCTCCGGGTTCATCACCGTGACCAGCAGCACCTTGCCGTTCCGCTCGGCGACGCCGGTGAAGGTGGCGCCCGCGTTGGTGGTGTTGCCGTTCTTCACCCCGGCTATGCCCTGGTAGACGGGCACGTCGGAGTCGCCGCTCAGCATCCGGTTGGTGTTCTGGATCTCGAAGGTCTCCCGGACCGGCTTTCCCTTGCCCTTCTTCGCCGTGCCGCCGGGGAACTTGGCCCGCACGGTGGAGCAGTACTCCCGGAAGTCCTTCTTCTGCAGGCCGGAGCGGGCGAAGAGGGTCAGGTCGTAGGCGGAGGACAGCTGGCCCTTGGCGTCGTAGCCGTCGGGGCTGACCACGTGCGTGTCGAGGGCCTGGAGTTCGGTGGCGTGCGCCTGCATGTCGCTGACGGTCTTCTTGACGCCGTCGTTCATCGCGGACAGCACGTGGACGGCGTCGTTGCCGGAGCGCAGGAAGACGCCGAGCCACAGGTCGTGGACCGTGTAGGTCTGGTTCTCCTTGATCCCGACCAGGCTGGAACCGGCTCCGATGCCGGCGAGGTCGCCCGGTGCGACCCGGTGCTGCGTCGTCTTCGGGAACCTGGGCAGCAGGGTGTCCGCGAACAGCATCTTCAGCGTGCTCGCGGGGGGCAGTTGCCAGTGCGCGTTGTGGCTTGCGAGCACCTCGCCGGACTCCGCGTCGGAGACGATCCAGGAGCGGGCGGTGAGGTCCTTGGGCAGGACGGGGACGTCAGGGGCCAGGTTCACCTGTGTGCCGGGCTGCCCGAGCCGGGCGCCGCCCACCTGCGACATGAGCGCGGGGGGAGTGGCCGTCGGGCTCGCCGAGGGGGTGCTCGGGGCCGCGAGGGCGGCCGGCGCGGCGACAGCGGCAGTGACAGAAAGGGACAACAGTGTGGCCGAGGTGATCAATATGGATCGCCTGACGGTCTTCTTCGGTGGGGGCACGATCGAGAACGTACCTGTCACGCGCCGCGATGTCCTGCGCTCCGCCCCACCCCGGACTCGGATCCGGCCAGGCGACGGCGATACTGACTCCATGAAGCTAAGCCGTCCGGTCTCCTGGTTCCTGCTCGCCTTCGGGGTGTGGAGCTGGGTCATCTGGATCACTTTCGTCAAGAACCTGGTCAAGGACAGCAGCGGGCTGGCCTTCGACGACGGTCACCCGACCGCGTACTTCTGGGTGCATCTGCTGCTGGCGATCGTTTCCTTCGTATTGGGGACGGTCGTCGGGGTCATCGGGTTGCGCGGACTGCGCGCGCTGCGTCGGACGTCGTAGCGGGGGATACGCCGGCGTGGTCATCGTCTTCGCACTCATCGCACTGATCGTCCTGGCCGTCCTGGCCCTGGGGCACTGGTACGTGTGGCGCCGGCTGGTGCGTGACACGACGCGCGGGCCCGGACTCGCCCGCAGGGCCGGCACGGTGGTGTTCACGGCGGGCCCGCTGCTGATGGTCGCGGCCCTGGTCGCCGAGCGCTCCGGCGCGCCCTTCTGGCTCCAGCGCACGCTTGCCTGGCCCGGCTTCCTGTGGATGGCCCTGACGCTGTACCTGCTGCTCGCGGTGGTGGCGGGGGAGGTCGTACGGCCCCTGCTGCGGCGCGTGCCGGCGCGCAGGACGCGCGAGCCGCTGCGAGAGCCGGCTCCCGTGCCGGCGCCGGTACCGGCCGCGCCCGCCGTCTCCACGCAGCCGGAGCCGGAGACCACGCCACTCGCGTCAGGGACCACGTCTCCCGTGCCGGAGACCTCGCCCTCTCCCTCGCCCTCTCCCGCGCCCGACCCCACCCGCCGCCTCTTCGTCTCCCGTGTCGTCGGCGGCGCGGCGGCCGCCGCCGCCGTCGGGACCGTCGGCTACGGCACCTACGGCGTGCTGCGCGGGCCGCGCGTGAGGCGGGTCACCGTGCCGCTGGCCAGACTGCCGCGCGCCGCGCACGGGTTCCGGATCGCGGTCGTCAGCGACATCCACCTGGGCCCGGTCCTGGGCCGGGGCTTCGCGCAGAAGGTCGTCGACACGGTCAACGCGACCCAGCCCGACCTGATCGCGGTCGTCGGCGACCTGGTGGACGGCAGCGTCAAGGACCTCGGCCCGGCCGCCGCTCCCCTCGCCGGGCTCACCGCCCGGCACGGTGCCTACTTCGTCACCGGCAACCACGAGTACTTCTCCGGCGCCGACCAGTGGGTCGCCGAGGTCCGCACGCTCGGCCTGCACCCGCTGGAGAACGCCCGCACCCAACTGCCGTACTTCGACCTGGCCGGCGTCAACGACCTCCAGGGCGAGAGCGAGGGAGAGGGCCCGGACTTCGGCAAGGCGCTCGGCGACCGGGATCCGGCACGCGCGTGCGTGCTCCTCGCCCACCAGCCGGTGCAGATCCACGAGGCCGTCCGGCACGGCGTCGACCTCCAGCTCTCCGGCCACACCCATGGCGGCCAGCTGTGGCCAGGCAACCTGATCGCGGCCGCCGCCAACCCGACCGTCGCCGGTCTGGAGCGTTACGGCGACACCCAGCTGTACGTCAGCCGCGGCGCGGGCGCCTGGGGGCCGCCCACGCGCGTGGGGGCGCCCTCGGACGTGACGGTGATCGAACTGGCCTCCACGCGCGCGTAGCCGCAGGCCGGGTGCCCGGCAGCAACCGCTTCCCGTTGCTGTGAAGGCGCTGTGAAACCCCGACGGAAACAACACCTCGGTAAGTTCTTGTTCATCTGGTCAGATTCCTCTTCCCCCAGGTGAGAGACGTGTGATTAGGTGAGCGGCGCCACTTAGGGGAGTGGCGAATTTGTGCTGGTCCAGGGGTAGGGCCTTGGAGGCCTGGGGAGGGCACCACCATGCGATCTGTTCGCATGCGCATTCTGTTGACACTGCTTGTACTCGCCGTAGTGGGCGTCGGTGCCTGGCAGTTGCTTCCGTCGCAGCAGAACAAGGACAAGACGATCACGGTCGGGACGACGGACGCCGTCACGTCGCTGGATCCGGCCGGTGCGTACGACGCCGGTTCCTGGGCGTTGTTCAGCAACGTCTTCCAGTCCCTGCTGACCTTCGAGCCGGGCGGCGTGGCACCGGTCCCGGACGCGGCGAAGAGCTGCGGCTTCGAGGGCGGCGGGCTGCGCGTCTACCAGTGCCGGCTGCGTGACGACATCACGTTCCGGAGTGGACGCAAGATGACCGCCGAGGACGTGAAGTACTCCTTCGACCGGGTCAAGAAGATCGACTCTTCTGTCGGTCCCGCGTCCTTGTTCTCCACGCTCGGCTCGGTGACCGCGGACGACGCCACGACGGTCACCTTCCACCTGTCGTCCCCGGACGCCACCTTCCCGCAGAAGGTGGCCACGGGCGCGGGCGCCATCGTCGACAAGGACATGTACCCGGCCGACCGGCTGCGCTCGGACTTCGGCGTGGACGGCAGCGGTCCGTACACGCTGACCTCGTACACCAAGGACAAGAAGGCCGACCTCGCCCCGTACGAGAACTACCGGGGCTTCGTCGACGGCACCGGCCGCCCGGTCGAGCTGCGCTACTACCTCGACTCCCAGGCGCTCGACCGCGCCTGGAAGGGCAAGCAGATCGACGTCGCCAGCCGGACGCTGCCCCCGGACGTGCTGTCCGGGCTCAACCCGAGCGACCCGGACCACCGCGTCACCGAGTCCGACAGCTCCGAGACCCGCAACCTGTACCTCAACACCCGGTCGGGTTCACCGCTGCACGACGCGCGGGTGCGGCGCGCGATGGCCTGGCTGGTCAACCGCGAGAAGCTGGCCGCGACCGTCTACAAGGGCACGGTCGACCCGCTCTACTCGCTGATCCCGACCGGCATCACCGGCCACACCACGTCCTTCTTCGACACCTACCCGACGCAGAACGCCAAGAAGGCGCGGGAGTTGCTCACCCAGGCCGGGGTGAGCCTGCCGGTGCGCTTCACCTTCGGCTACGGCAAGGGCCGGGGCGCGGGCGCCGAGGAGGCCGCCGCGCTGAAGAAGCAGCTGGAGGCCGACGGCCTGTTCAAGGTCGACGTCCAGGGCTATGAGTGGACCGACTTCCAAAAGCGCTGGGCCGCCGGGAAGATGGACGCCTGGGCCGTCGGCTGGGTGGCCGACTACCCGGACCCGGACACCTTCGGCGCCTCGCTCGTCGGCACCGGCTCCACGATGAGCACGGGCTACAGCAACAAGGCGGTCGACACCCTCATCCTGGACAGCCAGCAGTACGGCGACCGCAGCCGCGCGGCGACGGACTTCCGCACCATCCAGGCCGAAGTGGCCACCGACGTGCCGCTGATCCCGCTGTGGCAGCGCAAGGAGTACGTGGTCAGCACCGAGGACGTCGGCGGCGGCCAGAACCTCTCGGACGGCACGGGCGTGTTCCGCCTGTGGCGTCTGGAGTGGATCTGATCCACTCCGGACGAGTGGATCGGATCCACCGCCCGCGACAGGTCCCCGGCCGGGGAGACAGGTCCCCGGCCGGGGCGCGGTCAGTTCTCGCGCCGCGCCCTGGCCTCCGGATCCGGCAGCACCTTCGTCATGCCCGGCAGGAAGTCCGTGAACAGCTCGTGGACTTCCAGGACCAGCGGGCGCAGCACCCGGAACCGGGCCAGGGCGACCCCGCGCGCGGTCAGCCGCGCCCCGCGCCTGGCCAGCCGGTAGCTGCGCTCGTACCCCTCGGTGCGGTCGAAGACCCAGTACAGGACGAGCCCCATCTGCGAGAGCCACATCAACTCCGGCAGGACGTCCCGCAGTTCGGGCGCCACCTTGGACTTGGACCCGGCCAGCACCTCGCGGTGCACGCTGATGGCCTGCTCGCGGGCGTGCTCGCTCTCCGGGGAGAAGGGGCTGAGCGGACTGTCGGGGTCGGCGGCGTTCTTGAAGAACTGGACCGCGAACTCGTGGTACGGCCGGGCGATGTCCAGCCATGCCGTCAGCACACCGGCGAGCCGTGCCTCCAGGTCGGTCTCCCGGTCCAGGATCTCCCGGACCGCCACCTGGTGCTCGGCGGCGATCCGGTCGTAGAAGCCCTGGATCAGGTGCTCCTTGCCCGCGAAGTAGTAGTAGGCGTTGCCGACGGAGACACCGGCCTCCGTGGCGATGGCCCGCATCGTCGTCTTGTCGTAGCCCCGCTCCTGGAACAGCCGCATCGCGGTCTCCAGGATCAGCGCACGGGTCTGCTCGGACTTGGACTGGGGTCCGGCCGCCTCGGGGCCGTCGTTCTTCGCGGGCACCAGAAGAGCCTAACGACTGGGGCGGGGTGCCACCGGCGTGGGATCTCAGCCCCTGCGCCCCAGCTCCGGCCGCTTCGTGTAGTCCGTGAAGCCCAGGACGTTGCCCCAGGGGTCGGCGATCTCCACGGTCCAGCCCGTGGCCTCCGAGAACGCCCCGTCCAGCGGTGTGATCCCGGCTTCGGCCAGCCTCCGCGCGGCCACCCGGGCGTCGGGCACCTCGAGCCAGATCCGGGGCGAGGGCCAGGGCGGCGGCCGGTGTCCCACTCCGTCCTCGGCGCGCAGCAGGATCCCCGGTGTCTCCCCGCCGACCTTCAGTGAGGCGAGCCCGACCTCGTCGAACCGGAATCCCACGGTGAAACCGGCCCGCTCGTAGAAGTGCACGGCCTCGCCGAGATCCCCGACGGGCAGCAGCACGTTGTCGAATCCGAGAAGCTCGTACGACTCTTCGTCTGACATGTCGTCAGATTAAGCGGAACTCGACCAGATGCGAGGAGCCCCACCGGCGCGGATGCGGTGGGGCTCCCCGGGAGGGCTTGGCTCTACATGCTGCTCAGCTGTCGGGCGTAGTTGATCTGGCCCATGACCGCCGGGAAGGTGCCCAGGCCGTGTGCCGGGATCATCGTGGAGTGGTGCCGGCCGGCGCTGGTCACGGTGACCTGGATGTAGCCCGTGGTCTTCTTCTCCTTCATCAGGAGGAAGAACAGGCCGAGCAGGCAGAACAGGAAGAAGATGATGGCGAGCACGATGGCGTGCGCCGGGATCTTCTCCTCGGTGCGGGACATGTCGGCGGCGTTCCACACCGCGCCGCGCAGCGGCATCTGCCCGGCCGGGGTGATGATCTGATCGCCCATCACCGTGATGTCCCCGATGGTCAGCAGCGGAGTCCCGCTCATCGGTGCGGGACCGCCCGGCAGGGCCGGGGCGCCCTGCTGGTGCGGGAATCCGTATCCCTGTTCCACGGGCGCGGGGTAGCCGTAACCGGGAGCTTCCTGGGGCGCGGCCGGATAGCCGTAACCGGGAGCGTCCTTGGGCGCGGCCGGATAGCCGTAGGCCGGCGTTCCCTGCGGCTGCGGAGGGATCACCGGGGGCTGTGCGGGCGCCACCGGAGGCTGCTCGGGGCCCCACTGGTTCGCTCCGTACTGCGGATTCGGCTCGCTCATGCTGTCGTCCCCCTGATGGCGGCTGTGTCGGAATCGAAGGGTCATCCTGCCAGTACCCGCTCCACAGACGCACAGAGCCCCGTCCCCGGTACGAAAACCGGGGACGGGGCCCAACGCCGGTACGACCGGCGGGAGATCAGTAGCGGCGCGTGATCAGGGCGCGCTTGACTTCCTGGATCGCCTTGGTGACCTCGATGCCACGCGGGCAGGCGTCCGTGCAGTTGAAGGTCGTACGGCAACGCCACACGCCGTCACGGTCGTTGAGGATCTCCAGGCGCTGCTCGCCCGCCTCGTCACGGCTGTCGAAGATGAAGCGGTGGGCGTTCACGATCGCGGCCGGACCGAAGTACTGGCCGTCGTTCCAGAACACCGGGCAGGACGACGTGCACGCGGCGCACAGGATGCACTTGGTGGTGTCGTCGAACCGCTCGCGGTCCTCGGCCGACTGCAGACGCTCGCGGGTCGGCTCGTTCGTCTCCTTGGTGACCAGGAACGGCATGACGTCCCGGTACGCCTGGAAGAACGGCTCCATGTCGACCACGAGGTCCTTCAGGGCCGTCAGACCCTTGATGGGCTCGACCGTGATCGGCTTCTCGGGGTTGACGTCCTTGATGAGCGTCTTGCAGGCCAGACGGTTCTTGCCGTTGATCCGCATGGCGTCCGAGCCGCAGATGCCGTGGGCGCAGGAGCGGCGGTAGGTCAGCGTGCCGTCCAGGTCCCACTTGATCTTGTTGAGACCGTCGAGGACGCGCTCCTTCGGGTCCATCTCGAGCTGGAAGTCCTCCCAGTGGACCTCCGCCGAGACCTCCGGGTTGAACCGGCGGATCCGCAGGGTGACCGTGATGTAGGGGGACGCCGCGGCCTCCGCCTCCACCTTGTCCAGAACAGGGGTAGCCATCAGTACTTACGCTCCATCGGCTGGTAGCGGGTCTGGACGACCGGCTTGTAGTCGAGACGGACGGTTTCCGAGCCGTCGTCGCCGACCTCGCGGTACGCCATGGTGTGGCGCATGAAGTTGACGTCGTCGCGGTTCGGGTAGTCCTCGCGGTAGTGACCGCCGCGGGACTCCTTGCGGGCGAGGGCGGACACGGCCATGACCTCGGCCAGCTCGAGCAGGTTGCCCAGCTCGACGGCCTCCAGCAGGTCCGTGTTGAACCGCTTGCCCTTGTCCTGGATCGACACGTTCTTGTAGCGCTCGCGCAGCTCGGCGATCTTCTCGACCGCCGTCTTGATCGTCTGCTCGGTGCGGAACACCATGACGTTGGCGTCCATGGTCTCCTGCAGCTCACGGCGGATCTGGGCGACCCGCTCGTTGCCGGTGGAGGTGCGCAGCCGCTCGATCTGCTCGACGACGAAGGCCTCCGGGTTCTCCGGCAGCTCGACGAAGTCGGCCTTGTCGGAGTACTCGGCGGCGGCGATGCCCGCGCGGCGGCCGAACACGTTGATGTCCAGCAGCGAGTTGGTGCCCAGACGGTTGGCGCCGTGCACGGAGACACAGGCGACCTCGCCGGCCGCGTACAGACCCGGCACGACGGTGGAGTTGTCCGACAGGACCTCACCCTCGACGTTGGTCGGGATGCCGCCCATCGCGTAGTGCGCGGTCGGCTGGATCGGGATCGGGTCCGTGTAGGGCTCGATGCCGAGGTACGTGCGCGCGAACTCGGTGATGTCCGGGAGCTTGGCGTCCAGCTGCTCCGGCGGGAGGTGCGTGAGGTCCAGGTAGACGTGGTCGCCCTCGGGACCGCAGCCGCGGCCCTCACGGATCTCCGTGTAGATGGAGCGGGAGACGACGTCACGGGACGCGAGGTCCTTCATGACCGGCGCGTACTTCTCCATGAAGCGCTCGCCGTCCTTGTTGCGCAGGATGCCGCCCTCACCACGGGCGCCCTCCGTCAGCAGGATGCCCATGCGCCAGATGCCGGTCGGGTGGAACTGGAAGAACTCCATGTCCTCCAGCGGCAGACCCCGGCGGTAGCACGCGGCCTGGCCGTCACCGGTCAGGGTGTGCGCGTTGGAGGTCACCTTGAAGAACTTGCCGGTGCCGCCGGAGGCGTAGATGACCGACTTCGCCTGGAAGATGTGGATCTCACCGGTGGCCAGCTCGTAGGCCACGACACCGGCGGAGTGCTTGACGCCGTCGACCTCGGTGATCAGCTGGTCCAGGACGTAGAACTCGTTGAAGAACTCCACGCCCTCCTTGACGCAGTTCTGGTACAGCGTCTGGAGGATCATGTGGCCGGTGCGGTCCGCGGCGTAGCAGGACCGGCGGACCGGGGCCTCGCCGTGGTTGCGGGAGTGACCGCCGAAGCGGCGCTGGTCGATGGTGCCGTTCGGGGTGCGGTTGAACGGCAGGCCCATCTTCTCCAGGTCGAGGACGGCGTCGATGGCCTCCTTCGCCAGGATCTCGGCGGCGTCCTGGTCGACCAGGTAGTCACCGCCCTTGACCGTGTCGAAGGTGTGCCACTCCCAGTTGTCCTCCTCCACGTTGGCGAGCGCGGCGGCCATGCCGCCCTGCGCGGCGCCCGTGTGGGAGCGGGTCGGGTACAGCTTCGTCAGGACCGCGGTGCGGCTGCGCTTCGTCGACTCGATGGCCGCGCGCATGCCGGCGCCACCGGCGCCGACGATGACGGTGTCGTACTTGTGGATCTTCATGATTCTCGCAGCCCCGTGCCTAGCGGATGTTCGGGTCGAAGGTGAAGATCACCAGCGTGCCCAGCAGGATGGTGAACACCGTGGCGGTGTAGAGCAGGCCCTTCAGCCACAGCCGGGTGTTCGCGCGCTCCGCGTAGTCGTTGATGACCGTGCGCAGGCCGTTGGCACCGTGCAGCATCGCCAGCCACAGCATCGCCAGATCCCACACCTGCCAGAACGGGGACGCCCAGCGGCCGGCCACGAAGGCGAAGCCGATCTTGGAGACGCCGCCGTCCAGGAAGAGCTGGATCAGCAGGTGGCCGAGGACCAGAACGACCAGCACGATGCCGGACAGGCGCATGAACAGCCAGGCGGCCATCTCGAAGTTGCCCCGGGTGGTCCTCGGGGTCTTCTTCGTGCGCCGGCGCGGCGCCTCGATCAGCGGGGCCGGGTTGTCGACGTTGTACACGGGGGTGCCCTCGACGGGGCCGACTCCGGACACGGTGGTATCAGTCGTGGACATGGGCGTCAGCTCCCGAACAGAACACGAGCGGCGTGGCCGAGGACGGGGTAGATCGACCCGGCCATCAGGACGACCCAGACGCCGACGACGGTCCAGAGCATCTGCTTCTGGTAGCGCGGGCCCTTCGACCAGAAATCGACGGCGATGACGCGCAGGCCGTTGAGCGCGTGGAAGAGGATGGCGGCGACGAGGCCGTACTCCAGCAACGCGACGATCGGCGTCTTGTAAGTGGCTACGACCTTGTCGTAGTCCTCGGGGCTGACACGGACGAGAGCGGTGTCCAGCACATGGACGAACAGGAAGAAGAAGATGAGGACGCCGGTGACTCGATGAGCCACCCAGGACCACATTCCTTCCCGGCCGCGGTACAGCGTTCCAGCCGGCACGGAAGAACCCTCCGGGAGCGGGGACTAGGGCCGCGCCGGCTTCACTGTCGGTCGGGCCCGGCCGGGTACGGTCCACCGGCCCCCAGCATCGTAGCGATGCGCTGCGCCGTGCTTTACAGGGGGCCTACCTTGTGTGATCAAAGTGGCACCGGACGGGCTAGCCGGGGCGGCTGATGGGGTGGGGGCCGCCGTCATTTGCCGGGTGTGGGCACGTTTGGGCTGATCGCGCGGTTCCCCGCGCCCCTGAGGAGCTGCCCCAGGCGCTCCTTTGCGACGCGCCGGAGTTCTTCCGACGCTATGACCCGTTCCTCCTCCGGATCGTTTGTCAATCGTGATCGGATGCGTTCGAGGATGCGGTCGATGGCCTCGTCCGGGTGGGCGTCGCCCAGGTAGATGACGAACGCGTGTCCGAATCTGGTCTCGTAGGCCGCGTGGGCCGCGTCCAGGGCCATGTGGGCCGCCGAATAGGTGTCCGCGGGAAGCTCGGGGAACGACTCGCCGGCGAGCGCTTCGGAGAGGTCGCGGGGGGAGAGGTCGTACGCTGCCTCGTCCGCCGCCGCCAGGAGGGAGTCCAGGTCGGGATACGGGCGGTGGTCGGCGATCCGGCGGGACCAGCGCGGGCTGCGCAGGCAGTTCAGGAGCAGGGCGCGGGCCTCGGCGGCCGGGGCCGCGTTGAAGGCGTCGAGCGGCCTGGGGAGACAGGGCAGGCGATACGCAGGCAGCGTGGGTCCTCGCGTCACATGTGGTGTGGCAGGGGATGCTGTGAAAGGTGTGTCATCACGTTATCGAGAGTGATCACAGTGTGTCCGCCGGATGCCCGAATTTCACTCGAACGGCAGAGTTTCGGAACGCCCCGATGACGTATATGTGGTCGATCGGTCGTACGTTGATCAGGTGAGCCAGCACAGACGCCGCACGTCGGCACGGCAGGGCAAACGGAAGCGGACGGTGGTCGCCGCCGCGGTCGTCGGGACCGTCGCGGTCGGCGTGGGCGTCGGCGTGTGGGCCTCGGCGGACGGCAGCCCCCGCGCCGGCGTGGACGCCGGGGCCGCGGGCACGCCTCCGCCGAGCCCGTCACCCAGCCGGTCCTACCCGCTGTCCCAGGCGCCGCGCACGATCCCCGCGGTGCGTTCCCACACCCCCGCGCACGGCCCCGGCTGGCAGCCCCGGAAGGGGGCACGGGTGGTGGTGAGCGACCCGAGACTGGCCGACGAGGGGCGCCTGATAGCCGGCGAGCTCGGCCTCGCCTACGCGGGCCGGAAGAACGACGCGGGGGCCGGGGACATACGGCTCACGCTCGGCGGGAGCGGCAACCCGGAGTCGTACACCATGAACGTGCACGACGGGCGGGTCGACATCGGCGGGCCGGGCGAGGCGGGCGTCTTCTACGGCACCCGCACCCTGAAGCAGGAGGTCCACGGCGGCGGCACGGCCCCGGAGGGCGTCGTACGCGACGAGCCCGCCAAGCCGGTGCGCGGCTTCATGCTCGACATCGCGCGCAAGCCGTTCTCCGAGACCTGGATCGAGGACCGGATACGCGAGCTGGGCGATCTGAAGTTCAACGAGCTGGGGCTGCACTTCTCCGACGACCAGGCGTTCCGGATCGAGTCCAGCACCCACCCCGAGATCGTCTCCCAGAACCACCTGACCAAGGCGCAGGTCAAGAAGATCGTCGACCTGGCGGCCTCCCGGCACATCACCGTCGTGCCCGAGATCGACTCGCCCGGACACCTGGGCGCGGTCCTCGCCGCCCATCCCGACCTCCAGCTGCGCAACGTGAGCGGGGTCCCCACGCGAGGCGCGATCGACATATCCAAGCCCGCCTCCGCGAAGATCGTCGACGATCTGCTGAACGAGTACGCCGGGCTCTTCACCGGCACCCAGTGGCACCTGGGCGGCGACGAGTACCAGGCCCTGACCGTCTCCGACCCAGGGGCCTCCTTCCCGCAGCTCGCGGCCGCCGCCCGGCAGAAGTACGGCTCCGGCGCGACCGTCGGCGACCTCGCCACCAGTTGGATGAACGACCGCGCCGCCACCGTACGGGCCCACGGCCGCACCATCAGGGCGTGGAACGACGGCTTCTTCCGCGGCACGTCCGTACAGGTGGACAAGGACCTCCAGGTCGCCTACTGGACCGGCAAGGAGATCGGCGCCACGGAGCCGGTGAAGTACCTGAGCGCGGGACGCGAGCTCATCAACTACAACGACGAGTTCCTCTACTACGTCCTCGGGCAGCCGCAGACCTTCGTGTACCCGACCGGGCAGCGCATCTACGAGCAGTGGACCCCGCGGGTGGTGCGCGGCACGACCGCCGTGCCGGCCGAGTACGACGGGCAGATCCTCGGCGGGACGTTCGCGGTGTGGTGCGACTTCCCCCATGCGCAGACCGAGGCCCAGGTCGCCGACGGCATCCGTATGCCGCTGCGGGCCACCGTGCAGAAGCTGTGGGACCCGGGCAAGCCGAGCCTGAGCTGGGCCGAGTTCACGAAGCTGGCGGACCGGCTGGGCTGAGGGCGCCCCGGATCCGAGTGGACGTGCGTGCTCAAGGTCACCCGCATGCAGCACCAGCGGGCGCTCGCGGGCCCCGTACTTGGCTGAAAACCCCCTGCTGACCCCCGCTGACCCTCTGCTGTGACACTCCCGGGCCGAAGCACGCAGTAAGGGGAGGTGCGGGCTCCGGACACAGGCGGTGCCCCGGTTTGGGAGGCTTCCATGAGCCTGGTGGAACTGATCGCACAGGCCGACGACCGCGGACTGGCCGCCAGCGGGCTGGCCTGTTCCGATCGGTGCGTCCCCCTGCTGGGCTGTGACGACGAGCTGCTGCGCCCGCTGTGGACGCACCTCGCCGACGGCTCCGACTGGTCCGTCAGCCTGGACAAGGCACGCGGCGCGCTCGCCTCGGCCGGCCCTGACGAGAACGAGGCGGCACGGCTCGCCCGCCGCATGGTGGAAGCCGCCCCGGCCGAGCGCACCGGCGACGCCGTACGGGCCTGGGCCGACGCCTGCTCCGTCGCCTCCCTGATCATCCACCGGCTCCTCGACCCCGCCGTCGACGAGGACACCCCGGCCGACGACGTGGACGCCGAGCGGGCCGGCGGACCGGAGAGCGCGTCCCCACTGGTCGCCGCCGAGCTGCGCCGCCAGGTCCTCGTGCTGGAACTCCTCGCCGGACACGGCGTGCAGGGCCTGCGCCGCGCCCTGGACGTCTCGGTCGAGGGGCGCAGGGTGCTGCGCGCGGTGGTGTCCCGCAAAAAACGGCTGGCGTAGCCGACGTCGCCCGCGGGGTCGGCGCTCCCCGGCCGCCCGTACCGCCCGATTTCCGACCGGCGCCGCCCCAAACCCGCTTTCCTGCGGGAGTCCTGTGCGCGTCCTGCACCTGAGGTGGGGCGGTCCTGCACCGGTTGCCGACCCGGCCCGGATCGGGGTGACGGATACCAGGTCAGGACCGCTCTTCCCTATGTGACAGCGCAGCACGTGACAGCACAGACGGAGACCAGGCCACCCGCCGCGGCGAAGCCCGCGCGATGGGCCGCGGACGCGGTGGCCGCCATGCGTGAGGGTGCGCGGGTGCGGCTCGACTACTCGGCACAGAGCCTGTGGCGGTTGGACCGCATGATCGAGGAGATCCGGCGCGAGGGGCCGCCGTACGCGGCGGTCGAGAACGTGCTGCGCGGATTCGGCGCCTACGCCGGCGAGGTCATCGTCCGGCAGACCGGAGCCCAGTGGTGGTCGACCGGCGGCGACTACTGGGTCCGCACGCCCGACGGCCGGCTGTGGGACCCCTTCGACGAGGCCCGGCGCGCGTACGGCGGCAACGGCTCGCTGCGCCTGCTGTGCCGGGACGCCACCGCCGCCGGATGAACCGGGGCCGGGCCCCACTCGCTGGTGCGGGACGCGGCCTGCAGGTCGTAGGAGGTCGTAGGAGGTCGTAGGAGGTCGTACGACAGAGACGACAGTGCCCGGGCCGGATCGGCCGCTGAGTCCCAGCCGCATGTGAAGAGCGATCGGCCCCAGGATTCCCGGGGGCTATTGCCCTCGACGCGCTACGCGCCGCTGTACAGCCGCTCCAGATCCACCAGTACGACTTCACCCCGTTCCGCCGCGGCGTGCAGCTCCGGGGTGAAGCCGGCGCCGCTGTAACAGGCCGGGACGGCGTGGCTGGTGTCGACTCCGCGGGCGGACAGCAGCCGCAGGATGTGCTGGAGCCGTTCGAGGTGCGGTACTCCCATGACCTTGCTCCACTTCGCTTCGCCGACCGACAGCAGGATTCCGTGGTCCTGTCCGACCGCACCGTGGACGACGACGTCGACCTCGTGCGTCGTACGTGCGGCGGGATCGGCCACGGTTCCCGCGGCGACGTCGATCGGCATGCCGCCGAAGGTCTCCGGCTCGGCGTGCCACTCGACCCACTCGCGGCAGAGCCGCTCGAAGTGCGGGCCCACGACCTTGCTGAGGAAGGTGTCCTGGCTGCGCTCCCAGACCTGGGCGGCCCCGCGTCGGTGGGAGAGGAGTGCCGCCTCGGGGCGTACGACCGCGTGGTGGAAGGAGATGAGAGGCTCGGCAATCCGGTACAGGGTGCGGTTCTTGCGGAAGGCGTCGGGTTCGGCGGTGAGCAGTCCGCAGCGCTTCAGTACGGCGAGTGGCGTCGAGATGTCGGTGGCCTTGCGGCCGACGGCGCTCGCGATTCCCCCGTTGCTGTTGTTGCCGGTGGCGACGGCGGCGAGGACCGAGTGGTAGAGCGAGCGGTCGCGCAGGTCCGGCTCTGCCGCCAGGAGAAAGGTGGCCTCACCGAAGACCGGACGGGCCGGGTTGAGTACGGTCCGGCTGACCCAGTCGTCGAAGTCGTCCAGGCCCGCCGGCACGTCGTCGTCGACGAACTCACGCCGGTACGCGGGAGTTCCGCCGACGATGGCGTGCGTCAGGACGGCGAGCCGAGGGTCGTCGATGCCCCAGAACCTGGCCGCCTCGCGGTAGCCGAGCGAGTGGACGACGAGGTCGAGTCCGGCTCGGCCGTAGAGCGGGGAAGTCCCGGACAGCAGGCCGCCCATGAAGGACACGGCGCTTCCGCACAGCAGGATGCGGGGGTGCCGCCGGAGATGGCGGCCGCCCCGTACCCCGATGGCGGCCTGGAGCTGCGAGGGCAGGGCCGGGGCGTTCCGTACGAGATACGGGAACTCGTCGATCACCACCGGAAGCGGCCGGTCGGCTGCCAGGTCGAAGAGGAGATCGAGCGCCTCGCCCCAGTGTGCGGGCCGAGGGGGTACAAGCACATCCGTATAGCGGGCGACCTCCTCGCCAAAAAGCTGGAGCGATTCGGCGGCCGACGCCTCCACGGCCGCGAAGTAGAAGCCCCCGGTGGCCTCCGTGAGGGCCTGCAACAGGAAACTCTTGCCCTGCCGTCTGCGCCCGGAGACCACCCCGAGGCGCGGTCCCTCGCCGCTGCTGGTCGCGAAGGCCGTCAGCTCGCTCCACTCCCACTCGCGGGCGAACATGTCCGCGGGCTTGGGCAGGTGGCGTCCCTTCGGTAGGGCCATGCGGGGCTCCCCGGACTTTTAGGAGTGCGGTTATTAGAAGTACACCGCTAAGAACGAACGCGCTTGGCGAATGGACACGCTGTGGCGCCTGGGAGCGGTGGACGCCGCGCGTCACCCTAAGGTTCTCCATCGGGGTGCTGGAATTGATTGCTCGCCCCCTTGGGGCGCAGGCCTGCCCGCGTAAGGAGACATGGATGTCACGCACTGACGATCGGCTGACGACATGCTGAGAGTAGAGGAACTGGAGGTCGCGCTTCCGGCGATGACGCCGTGGCGTGTGACGGCGGGGCGGAGCGTGGACTGGGCCGCCCTTGAGGCGGTCCTCGGGACGGCGCTGCCCTCGGACTTCCGTGCTCTGGCGGAGGCGTACCCGGTGCTGGTCGTCGACGACTTCCTGATGGTGTCCGTTCCGCTGCCCGGCGCCGAGGCGGGGTGGGCGTCCGCGAGCCGGGAGGACGAGATCCTTCAGGACTGGTACGAGATGGGCGACATGGAGGACTACGTTCCCTACCCGCGGCCGGGAGGTCTGATCGGCTGGGCGTCGTCCAATTCGGGAGACAGCTTCTACTGGAGGACGAGCCCCACGGACCCGGACGCATGGCCGGTGGTCGTCCGCACGGACAACGCCGAGTGGTTCGAGTTCCCGGTCGGTGCCGTCGAGTTCCTGGCCGGCGTGTACGGGCGCACCATCGACGTGCCGGGCATGCCCGGGAACTTCCCCAGCGACCACCCGGAGGTGCTGGGCCTGAGCGACAGGGTCGACTGATCGGCGGGCTGAACCCCACCGCGGGCCGGCGGTTGCACGAAGAGACCGTCCCCGGGTGTTCGGCCGGAAGTGGACCGCTGTTCGCCCAGGCTCGGGGGAGCGCGCGAGGTGAGGCAGGGCGGCGGACGGTGTGTGTGCACCCGGTCAGAAGTCAGGGCGTACACGCAGTTCGGAGCCGCCAGTTGTTCAGCGAGCCGGCCTACGTGCGCTGCCACCCGTCGCATGGTTCGCGCAGCCACATCGGCGCAGTCTTCGAGAAGAGAGTCCGGGACCGGTCCGAGGAGCCGAAGGTCCGACCAGACCCCTTCATGGTCACCACTGATGTAACGCTGCGTATAGGACATCACCGGGACAGCCTAGGGTTCGTGCCGAAAGCCAGAGGTGCGGGGAAGGTCCGGTGACTGATGGCCATGGCGTGAGCCGCCATCTTTTGTGCTGCCACGCTCCGTACGCCCCCTTTGTCCGGGAGCTCGCTGCCGTACCGCCCTCTGCTGTATAACCACGCCGCCAACGAACTTCCCGCCTCTGACGAAGGGTTGTGACGTGCTGTCCGGAACCGGAATACGTGTCCGTCCGAGTGGGCGGCGCCGTGCCGTCGGGGTTGTGGTCGTCGCGGTCGCGATGGCTGTGTCGTCGGGGTGCTCGGGGCACGACGGCAAGCGGAAGCCGGCCGGGCGGCACTCTTCGGGGAAGGTCGCGCAGGACGGACCGGGGGCGAAGGGCAACGAGCGTCATGGCAAGCCGTCCGCCGCTCCGGAGCCGCGGACGGCCTCGCAGTTCGTCGCCCGGGCCCGGCAGGCCCTGGGGGCGGAGAAGGGGTGGACGTTCGCCCTGCGTGGCAGCGAGTCAGCCGTCATGCAGGGGCAGGCGCCGTCCGGTGCCACGTATGCCGCGACCGTGCACCGCACCGGCAACCCCCGAGCGGTTCAGCAGAACGGCACGGTCACCACCGGCAAGGGCGAGAAGAAGCCCGAGGTGGTGTACGTCGTCGGTGGGACCGGCTACGTCAAGGACGGTGCCGAGGGGTGGAAGAGGGGCCCCTTGTCCGATCCGGACATCGCGAACGACGTCGAGGATCCCGTGGGTGAGCTGGACGCGTTCGCCGCGTACGCGAAGAGCGCGACGGTGAGTCGTACGGGGGGCGGAGTGCGGCTGCAAGTCAGTGCGTCCGGGTGGCAGTTGACGGCCGCGCGGAGCCGTCCCGCGCTGAAGCGGGCGGTGCGGGAGGTGGAGCCCACGCTCGGTCAGTTGCGCAAGGCGGGGGTGACGGCGACAGACGGTCAGATCACGCTCAAGAGTTTCGGCGAGACATGGGAGTTGGACAGGGCGCACGGGTACCGGCCCGTGTCGCACCGGTACGCGTTCACGTTCCTCGTGCCGTTCCAGGGCGGGAACATCACGGTGAGTCAGGAGGTACGGGCCGACAACCGTGGGGTGTTCAGGGGGAGCATCACCCTGCCTCCCGGTGTGAAGTGACTTGTGCGACGCATGACAAGGTAAGAAGGTTGTGCATTCGGTATGAGATTCCGTGTGGCGATTGACACGTCCATGACCCGTGATGTTGGAGAGGCGGATTCCGCTTAGTGATCACGGGGGAACTGCCGACTGCTCCCCCTGGCCTGAGCGAAGGGGGAACGTTGTCATGGGTGAAGTGGACACGCGACCGCGTGCGAGCGAGATGCGTGGGTGCGCGGCCGTCTTCGTCGCTCGTGCCACCGCCCGAAGCCGGCTGCCGCTGGACTACTCCGAGCGCAGCCTGCGGGTCGTTGACTTCCTGGTCGACGGGCTGCGCAAGGGCGGCGCCGACCGGGAGCGGGCGCGGAACCCGCTGTTCGGGCTCGGGGCGTACGTCGGTGAGGTGCTGGTGCGCCGCGCGGGCGCGGCGTGGCTGGACTTCGACGCCGAGCAGCGCATGTACTTCGGCCAGCCGGTGGGGGTGCGGATGCCGGACGGGCGGGTGTGGAACCCGCTGGGCAAGGTGGTCAACCGGTTTGAGGCGGGCGGCACGGAGGATTCGTTGCAGACCTTCTGGCTGACCCTGCACGGGCGGGCGCGCCGCGACGTCGGCTGACCCGCTCAGGTCGGTGCACGTCGGCGCAGGTCAGTGCAGGTCAGTGCTGGTCGGTGCCTCGGTGTCGGTCGTTGCCCGCGCGGGAGGGGATGTCGACACCGCCCTGGAGCGGGCGGTTCGCGTCGAGAGTCCGGTTCGTCCGCGCGGTCGCCTCCCGGGCCGCCGTTGTTGTATAACCGGCCCTCGTTCCGGTCGGCCGCCGTTTCTCGGGCGTGCCTGTTGCTCACCGCTGCCCCCATCGAAGGGTCTTTTCGTGCTGCCCTCTTCGCGTTCCCGTGCCCGTACGTGCTTCGTCGTCGCGCCGGCCGTCGCCGGTGTCCTGCTGATGGCGTCGGCCTGTGGAGGATCGGACGGGGAGGGGGGAGAGGCGAAGGCCGGGGCCGCGGCCGACGCCGTCGAGGTCGACGCGTCGAGCGGGACGGGATCGCCGAGCGGCTCCCCGTCGGCGTCGGCGTCGACCTCACCGTCGAAGTCCGCGTCCGCGTCCGCCTCGGCTTCGGCGAAGGGCGAGGAGGGCGCCGAGGGCGGCGCCTCCGCGACGCCCGGCACGGGCGCGGCCCCCGGTGCCGCCGCCACCCGCCGGCCCACCACCGCGCCGCCCGCCGTCCAAGCCGCCCCGAACTTCCCCGTCGCCGCCTCCCCGGGCGACGCCACCCAGCTCATCACCGTGAAGGCGAGCGGCTCCTACGCCACCGTCACCGCCTGGGCCAAGGGCGCCTCGGGCTGGAAGGCGCAGTTCAGCACGAGCGCCGGCCGGGTCGGCTCCAACGGCGTCACGAACGGGGCGACGCGGCAGCAGGGGACGTACACCACGCCTACCGGGACGTACGGCATCACCGAGGGCTTCGGGGTCGAGTCGAGCGGTACGAGCATGCCGTACCACGTCGTCAACAGCTCCGACTGGTGGGTGGAGGACCCCCAGTCGAAGTACTACAACTCGATGCACAGCGCGTCGGGCGCCGACTTCCCGCTCACCGAGTCGGGTGACCGGGGCAGCGAGCATCTGGTCAACTACCCGACGCAGTACGCCAAGGCGCTCGTCATCAACTTCAACCGGTGGCCCGCGACGCCCGGTCGCGGCGCAGGCATCTTCCTGCACGTCAACGGGAATGGCGCGACGGCCGGTTGTGTGTCCGTGCCGCGCGCGACGATGGATCAGATCATGGGCTGGATCAGGCCCGGCGCCCACCCCCGTATCGCCATCGGCTGAGGCCGGGCGAGGCGGGAGGAGAACCCCGCGGGGACCGGAGGAGAGCCCCGCGGGGACTGGGGGAGGACCCGGGCGGGACCAGGGGCCGACCCGCGAGCTGTGACACTTCTGTGAGCCGCGACGCTGATGTCCCTGGGGGACGCGGGACACGGGACACTCGTGTCGCGCCGAGCTGATTCGCTATGAGCTCGAGCACAGGTCCGCACAAGGGCGCGTGTTCGGTACGGACGAGGACGGTTCTTGGGCCACGGAGGGGAACGTCGGCGCGTGCAGGCGTACGACGGAGAACTGGGGACGGCCGTCGCGCGGGCCCAGGACGGGGACGAGGCCGCCTTCGCAGTCGCGTACCGCATCATCCAGCCGGGGCTGCTCGGCTATCTGCGCGGCCTGGTCGGCGACGACGCCGAGGACGTGGCCTCCGACGCCTGGCTGGAGATCGCCAGGGATCTGGGGCGCTTCAAGGGCGACGGCACCGGGTTCCGCGGCTGGACCGCGACCATCGCACGGCACCGGGCCCTGGACCATCTGCGCAGACAGCGGGTACGGCCCCGGGCGACCACGCTCGAACAGGACGTACTGGACCTGCCCGGACCGCAGAGCACCCACGACCAGGCGCTGGAGTCCCTGTCCACCGCGCGTGCCCTCGAGCTGGTGCACGGGCTGCCGCGCGACCAGGCCGAGGCCGTGCTGCTGCGGGTCGTGGTCGGCCTTGACGGACCGGCCGCCGCACGTGTCCTCGGCAAGCGGCCCGGCGCCGTGCGTACGGCCGCCTACCGAGGGCTGAAGCGGCTCGCCCGTCAGCTGGGCGTCCACGACGTCACGGCGGAAGGTGTGACGGATGAGGGCCCCGGCACGCTGGGGGAGTCGAAATGAAGCGTGCGGAGAAGCGTGTCGCGTTACGTGGTGGAACGGCCCCCACGGCCGGCCGGATGAACGCCGGCGGCTGCGGGCCGTATGAATCCGGGATGCCGGGTGCATCCCGCGGGACAGAGAGCACGTGACAGACGGCGCGTGACACACAGATCGGACAGGGACGGAAACTGACATGGGTGAGCGGCACAGCGGCGGCGGACTGTCCGGCCGTCGGCACGTACACCCCGGCGACGACACCGCGGACGCCCGGCTGGAGGCGAGCCTCGTCGCCGCCCTCCGCACCGCCGAACCCGTCGACCCCGCCGCCGAACAGCGTGCCCTGGCCGCGTTCCGCACCGCCCGGGACGAGGGTCTGTACGGCCCGCACCGGGCGCGGACCCGGCGCCGGGACGACTGGCGGCCCCGGGAGTCGCGCCGCGTGCGGCTGTCGGTGAAGGCCACGCTCTCGGTGTTCGTCGCGAGCCTCACGCTGGGCGGTGTCGCCGTGGCGGCGATCGGCGCGGCCGGCTCCTCCTCGCACGGTGCCGACAGCGGCAAGGGGCACGCCAACCCGGGTACGAGCGCCCCGGAGCGGGCCGGTGCCGGTGCCTCGGCCGGGTCGTCCGCCGCGTCCTCGGCGCACCCGGATCACCCGGACACCGCCAAGGACACGCTGGCGCACTGCCGCGCGTACGAGCAGGTGAAGGGCCGGGGCAAGGCGCTCGACTCCACGGCCTGGCAGCGGCTGCTGACGGCCGCGGGCGGCAAGGACCAGGTCACCGCCTACTGCGCCGCCCAGTTGGCGCGGGCCGCGCAGAGCGGGAGCAACGGCCGGGGCGGCGGCCAGGACAACGGCCACGGCGGCAGCGGTAACACCGGCGGCGGGAACACCGGCGGCGGCAGCGGACAGAGCGCCGGGCAGAGCAACGGCCAGAACGACGGGCAGAACGCCGGCAAGGGCACCGACGCCACGTCGGGCAACAGCGGCAAGGCGAACAACAGCGCCGAGACGAACAACGGGAACAAGTGACGGGACAGTGACCCCCGTCGCCGCTCTCACCGGTGCCGGCCTGCTCGTCCGGCTTCTGGTGCGTCTGCTGCGCAGCCCCGGCCGAAGCCGCTGATTCCGGCGCCGAGGGTGCGGCCTCAAGGCGGCGGAACTCAGGGCGGCGGAACTCAGGACACGCCTGACCCTGGTCGAAGAAGGAGACGACGCGGAGACGGCCGGGGCCGCCACCCCCCACAGGAGAGGCCCCGGCCGTCGCGCGGTACGGGCCGCGCGGCGGCCCGTACTTAACTCAGCGCCGAGCGTGCTCTTTCTGTCACACCCTGACGCGGAACCTGGCGTACTTTCTGACGGGTCACGAGTTAGTTGCATCTTCTATGGACATGGACGAGCAGCAGTTAACGCCGTAACGTGCCTTTCGCGCCGACCGAAGGACAGGCGTAAAAGGGAGTGCGGTGCTGGGGGACGACGCGGAGCTGACCGCCGCGGTGCGTGCGGCACAGGACGGCGACGAGACGGCTTTCCGTACGGTGTACCGCGCGGTGCAACCCCGGCTGCTCGGTTACGTGCGCACACTGGTCGGCGATCCGGACGCGGAGGACGTCGCGTCGGAGACCTGGCTGCAGATCGCCCGGGACCTCGACCGGTTCAGCGGTGACGCCGACCGGTTCCGCGGCTGGGCCGCCCGGATCGCCCGCAACCGCGCCCTTGACCACATACGCATGCGCGGCCGCCGTCCCGCGATAGGCGGCGACGAGACCGAGCTGGCCGGGCGGGCCGCCGAGTCCGACACGGCCGGCGAGGCCATCGAGGCCCTCACCACCGACAGCACCCTCTCGCTCATCGCGCGTCTCCCGCAGGACCAGGCCGAGGCGGTCGTGCTGCGCGTCGTGGTCGGCCTCGACGCCAAGTCCGCGGCGGAGACGCTCGGCAAACGCGCGGGCGCCGTGCGCACCGCGGCGCACCGCGGCCTCAAGCGGCTCGCGGAACTGCTGGGCGAGGATCCGGAATCGGCGGGCGTGCTCGAGGCGCTTCCGGCCCAGCGAGAACCACGCGGAGGTGCGGTGACGTCCGCGAGTGTGACGCATACGTGTGCGCGGACGCAGAAGGACATGTGATGGCCGACGAGCACAACAAGTGGCTGAACCGTGAGACGGCCGAACGCCTGCTGCGCGGTGAGTCGCTGGAAGCCGTCGACGCCTTCGCCCGTGACCAGGCGGAACGGCTCGCCGAGGCGCTCGGCTCACTCTCCGCCGGGACGGCTGCGGCGACGGGCGAACTCCCCGGTGAACAGGCCGCGTTGGCCGCGTTCCGCGAGGCCCGCAAGGACCGCGAGGCGGTCGGCGCCGAGCACGTCGGCGCCGACCTCGGCGCCGCAACCGCGAGCCGGCGCCCCGGCCTGCCCGCACCCGAGGACGACGCGGGCCTGGTCCGCATCGGCGCCCCGCCCCGTACCGGAATCCGTTCCCGCCGCCCCCGCTGGGCCCGCCCGGTCCGGCTGACGCTCGCCGCGGCGCTGGCCGCCGGCACGCTCGGCGGGGTCGCGGTGGCCGCGGGCAGCGGTGTGCTGCCCACTCCGTTCCACCACGCGCGGCCCGCGCCCGGCGCCTCCGTCTCCGCCGACGAGACCTCGGGGCAGCCGTCCGTCCCGCCGCCCTCGCCGGACCTCGGCTCCGCCACGGCCACGCCCGGCGGAGGCCCGGACGGATCCTCCCGCGGCGCGTCCTCCGACGAGTCCCCGGGCGGGCACAAGGGCAAGGGCAAGGGTGCCCAGCCGGGCTCCGGCGTGGCCTCCGGGAATCCCCGCACTTGGTGGAAGAAGTCCGCCACGGCCTGCCGTGCCCTGCGCGAAGGCAAGGAGCCGGGGGTCGGCCGCAAGCGGGTCCTGGAGGACAGGGCGGGCGGTTCGGCGCACGTGCAGACGTACTGCGAGGCCGTGCTGGCCGCCGCCGAGAACGCCTCCTCGGGCGGTGCGAACGGCGGCGGGGACAAGGGCGGCAGCGGCGACGACAAGGGGGACGCAGGCGGCCGGGGCGGTGACGACGACGTCCACGAAGGCCGGTACCGCGGCCACGACGGCAAGCACCGTCGCGTGGGCCCAGGCGCGCCCTCTCCCGTCGCCAAGGCCGTCGCGCCGGCGCACCCCGAGCGCGCGGCCGGCTCCCCGGCACCCGCGCCGAGCCCGTCGTGACACTTCCTGTTCGCCCGCTGCCCCGAACCGCCGGATGCCTCGCTGACCTGCGATTTTGTCGCCCGTGAATTTTTTTTCGCGCAGGGTGTGACGTTTCCGGCCCGCGTCACGCAGTAATGAGTGAGCCGACTGGTCATCGGCCGTCGCACTGAGCCGGGGTTCCCCCCGTACCTGCGGCTCGTGCACCTCGGCGCGGGCGGGACACGTTCCCCCGGTCCCGCCCGCGCCCCGCATCTTTCCTACCGTGTCCGTCCTGCGCGCCTCACCAGTACACGACGACCTTGTCGCCGTCGCGCACCTGCGCGAACAACTCCGCGATCGCCGCCTCGTCCCGCACGTTGACACAGCCGTGCGAACCGCCCGCGTACCCGCGCGCCGCGAAGTCGTAGGAGTAGTGCACCGCCTGGCCTCCGCTGAAGAACATGGCGTACGGCATCGGCGAGTGGTAGAGCGTCGACACGTGGTGCCGTGACTTCCAGTAGACGTGGAAGTCACCCTCGCGGGTCGGGGTGAACTGGCTGCCGAAGCGGACGGACATCGTCGACACGGTCCGCCCGTCGACCATCCAGCGCAGCGTCCGGCTGGTCTTGCTGACGCACAGCACCCGGCCCGTCAGGCAGCGCGGGTCGGGCGCGGCGGCCGGCTGGCCGCCCATCAGATACAGCTCCCACGTCCCCGGCCGGTGCGTCATCGCCCGCAGCCGCTGCCAGGTGGTGGTGTCCGTCTCGCCGGTCCGGGGCAGCCCGCGCTTGCCCTGGAAGCCCTTGACGGCCTGCTCGGTCAGATCGTCGTAGCTCCCCGTCGGCCCGTCGAACAGCCAGGCGACCTGGCGCAGCCGGGCCTGGAGCTCGCGCACGGCCGGGCCGCTGTCCCCGCGCGACCACAGGACGGCGGGCGCCGGCCGCGCGGGCTTGGCGGCGGGGGTGCCCGGGGCCCTCCCGGTGGGGTCGTCCTCGGCCGTCCGGGTGGGGTCGGGAGCGCGGCTGGAGGGCAGCTCGACGTGGACCGGCGAGCGGTTCTTGCCGTCGGCGGCCTGGGGCTGCAGGGTGCAGCCGCAGAGCGCGGCGAGGGCGGCACACGAGACGAGTACGGCGGCGGGTCTCCCCGGGATCCTCATGCCGGGGATGTTTCCCCGCGTGAGGGCGGACGAACTACGGGGCATGGTGAAGAGGGACGAAACGGACCTGCGGAGGCATCCATGGCGCACGAGTCGGAGTCGGGGCTGCCGATCGAGCCGGTGTACGGGCCGGCGGCCCTGAGCGGCTGGGACCCGGCCGAGAAGCTGGGCGAACCGGGGGCGTACCCGTACACCCGCGGGGTGTACCCGACCATGTACACCGGCCGCCCCTGGACCATGCGCCAGTACGCCGGTTTCGGTACGGCCGCCGAGTCCAACGCCCGCTACCGGCAGCTGATCGCCCACGGCACCACCGGCCTGTCGGTCGCCTTCGACCTGCCCACCCAGATGGGCCACGACTCCGACGCGCCCCTCGCGCACGGCGAGGTCGGCAAGGTGGGCGTGGCGATCGACTCGATCGAGGACATGCGGGTGCTGTTCGACGGCATCCCGCTGGACCAGGTGTCGACGTCGATGACGATCAACGCGCCGGCCGCTCTGCTGCTGCTCCTCTACCAGCTCGTCGCGGAGGAACAGGGGATCGGCGCGGACCAGTTGACCGGCACCGTCCAGAACGACGTCCTCAAGGAGTACATCGCGCGCGGGACGTACATCTTCCCGCCGAAGCCCTCCCTGCGCCTGACCGCCGACATCTTCAAGTACTGCACCGCCGAGATCCCGAGGTGGAACACCATCTCGATCTCCGGCTACCACATGGCCGAGGCGGGCGCGTCACCCGCGCAGGAGATCGCCTTCACGCTCGCCGACGGCATCGAGTACGTCCGTACGGCGGTCGCGGCCGGCATGGACGTCGACGACTTCGCCCCCCGCCTGTCCTTCTTCTTCGTGGCCCGTACGACCCTGTTGGAGGAGGTCGCCAAGTTCCGCGCGGCGCGGCGGATCTGGGCCCGGGTGATGCGGGAGGACTTCGGCGCCCGCGACCCGAAGTCCTGGATGCTGCGCTTCCACACCCAGACCGCCGGGGTCCAGCTGACGGCCCAGCAGCCGGAGGTGAACCTCGTCCGGGTCGCGGTGCAGGCCCTCGGGGCCGTGCTGGGCGGCACCCAGTCCCTGCACACCAACTCCTTCGACGAGGCGATCGCGCTGCCCACGGACAAGAGCGCACGGCTGGCGCTGCGCACCCAGCAGGTGCTGGCGTACGAGACGGACGTGCCGGCGACGGTGGACCCGTTCGCGGGCTCCTACGCGGTCGAGAAGCTGACCGACGAGGTCGAGGCGGCCGCGCTGGACCTCATGCGCAAGGTCGAGGACCTCGGCGGCGCGGAGGCGGCGGTCGAGCGGGGCTTCCAGAAGGCCGAGATCGAGCGGAACGCGTACCGCATCGCCCAGGAGACGGACTCCGGGGAGCGGGTGGTGGTGGGCGTCAACCGCTTCCAGCTGGACGAGGAGGAGCCGTACGAGCCCCTGCGCGTCGACCCGGCCATCGAGGCCCGCCAGGCCGCACGCCTGGCGGGCCTGCGGGCCGAGCGGGACCAGGGGGCGGTGGACGCGGCGCTGGCCGCGCTGAAGAAGGCGGCGGAGGGGGAGGAGGAGAACGTGCTGTACCCGATGAAGGAGGCGCTGCGGGCGTGCGCGACGGTGGGGGAGGTGTGCAACGCGCTGCGGGAGGTGTGGGGGACTTATGTTCCGAATGTCGCTTTCTGAGGGCTGACTCAAGTGCGCCTCGGACTGTGCGTGTTCATCCTCCGGACGAGCACTGCTGACAGGCGCGCTTCCGTGCGACACTCCTTACCATGTTCGGCGTCATCGATCTCCCCACCTACCTGGCCGGCCTCGTTCTGATCGTCCTGCTGCCCGGCCCCAACTCCCTCTACGTCCTCTCCGTGGCCGCCCGGCGCGGTGTGCGGGCCGGTTACACCGCCGCCGCCGGGGTGTTCTGCGGCGACGCCGTCCTGATGACGTTGTCGGCGGCCGGGGTCGCCTCCCTGCTGCAGGCGAACGCCGTGCTGTTCGGGATCGTGAAGTACGCCGGTGCCGGGTATCTGACCTGGCTGGCGATCGGGATGATGCGGTCCGCGTGGGCGATGTGGCGGACCCGGCGGGAGCAGGCCGCCCCGGAGGACGCGCCCGTCGCGGCGAACGAGGAGCGGCCCTACCGCCGGGCCCTGGTCGTCAGCCTCTTCAACCCCAAGGCGATCCTGTTCTTCGTCGCCTTCTTCGTGCAGTTCGTCGACCCGGGCTACGCCTACCCCGCCCTCTCCTTCGTCGTTCTCGGCGCGTTCGCCCAGGTGGCCAGCTTCCTGTACCTCAGCGCGCTGATATTCGGCGGCACCCGCCTGGCCGCCGCCTTCCGCCGCCGCAAGCGGCTGTCCGCGACGGCCACGTCGGCGGCGGGCGCGCTGTTCCTCGGGTTCGCGGTGAAGCTGTCGCTGGCCAGTTCCTAGCGGGTCGGTGCCCAGCCGTCAGGCGGTGCGGCCGACGCGGGTGAGGCAGGAGGAGAGTCCGGCCGCCGTGTCTCCGGCCCAGCCGATGCAGCCGTCCGGGCGGACCGGGAACGGACCGGGGCCGTACGGCCCCGGGGCCGCGTCCCGTACCGTCCGCACCCACGGGCCCGGTTCGGGGGCCTCCGGACCCGGCAGGGTCCAGTGCGGGCCGCGGAACGCGTCGAAGAGGCGTACACCGTCCGGCGCCCGGTCACCCGCGCGCACGCCCGCCGCGGCCGACCGGGTCTCCGAGGTCAGTGACGACTCCCGGTAGCCGAGGCCGAGTTGGCGTGTCTGCCTCGCCGCGCCGCGCCTCGCCGCGGTGCACGCGCGTCGACAGGCCCAGCACGTCCGCGGCGGCCCGGCTCCGTTCCTCCTCGTAGGTGCCGAGGAGCGTCTCCGGAGCGCCGTCGCGCAGGACCGCACCCAGCTTCCAGCCGAGGTTGTAGGCGTCCTGGACGCTGGTGTCGAGGCCCTGGCCGCCGGCCGGGGAGTGGACGTGCGCCGCGTCTCCGGCGAGGAAGACCCGCCCCGAGCGGAAGCGGTCGGCGAGGGCGGCGCGCGGGCGGAAGTCCGAGGCCCGGCGCACCTGCGTGATGTCCCCAGGCGCGAGGTGCGAGCGTGCGGCGGCGACCTTGCGGATGCCTCCGCGATGGGCTTCGCGTGAACTCTTGGCGAACAGCGCGGGGATTCACATTGAGAGTTGAGGTAACTCCATGTCGTCAATGTTCCGAATATCCCTACTGAGTCCCTGTAGGGCAAATGTGGCACCTTAGTGTGGCTGTTCGGTAGAGCAGATGAGCGGGGCCGAGGGATGGCTGGGGTCTGAATGCGTGGTGCGAACGAAGGGGCGTCGACAGCCACGAGGGACGCGGGCGGGATGCGGCAGTCGCTCCCGCCGCTTGCCGACGACCGGCCGACTCAGCCATTGCGAAGGGTGTCGCCCGACGCGCTCGTCACGTCGCCCCGGCCGGAACGCGAGCGTGGTCGCCTCTACGCCCTCGACGGTCTCCGGCTCGTCGCCGCGTTGATGGTCGCCCTGCATCACTACGCCGGCACCAACCGGGTCGACCAGCCGCACAACGCGGTCTGGGACCGGCCGGTGTCCGACATCATGCCGACGGTGTTCCACTTCGCGACGTACGGCTGGATCGGTGTCGAGATATTCTTCGTGATCAGTGGTTTCGTGATCTGCATGTCGTGCTGGGGCCGTACGCCCCGGCAGTTCTTCGTCTCCCGGGTGATCCGCCTCTATCCGGCGTACTGGTTCGCCATCGTCTTCACGACGGTCGTCCTGGTGGCGCTGCCCGGCGTCTGGGACCGTCTTCGGCCCCGCGACATTCTGCTCAACTTCACGATGCTGCAGTCCGGTTCCGGTGTGCCGAACGTGGACGGTGTGTACTGGACGCTCTGGTCGGAGCTGCGCTTCTACCTGTTGTTCATGGTGGTGGTCGCCACCGGGCTGACGTACCGCAAGGTCGTGATCTTCTGCTGTGTCTGGGGCGCGGCGGCGATGGCTGCCCCGGTGGCGAAGTTCGATCTCCTCTCACTGGCCGCCGACCCGGGCGGCGCCTGGTACTTCATCGCCGGCCTCGCCCTCTATCTCATGCACCGCTTCGGTCAGGACCTGCTGCTGTGGGGCATCCTCGCGATGGCGTGGCTGATGGGGCAGCGGGAGCTGGGGCTCAGGATCGAGAACGTCGAGCACGTGTCGGGATGGCGGGGGAGCGTGCTGATCTTCACGGTCTTTCTGCTCGTCATGGTCGCGATCGCGCTCGGTGCGACGGACGGCATCCGGTGGAAGTGGCTGGTGACGGCCGGGAGCCTGACGTTTCCGCTGTATCTGATGCACTACGCGGCCGGTACGGCGTTCATCAACCGGATGAGTGACGCGATGGACGCGCGGCTGCTGGTCGCCTCGGTGATCGCCGGGTTCCTGGTGCTGAGCTGGCTCGTGCACCGGTTCGTGGAGGCTCCGGTGGCACGGATGCTGAAGCGGGGGCTGGACACGTCCTTCGCGCGGCTGCGGAACGCGGGGGGATGAGATCCGCGGAGGTCGGAGCGTGACGTTCACCATGGGAGACCTGGTGAACGGAATCCCGACCTCGCCCGGGGCAAGCCCTTCGTGAGGCGCGGCCCGAGCGGTTTTCCGGCGAACCGGTGGATCAGCCAGGTCTGCCCGAGGCCGCCGCAGCGGACAACCGCGTCAGCGTCCTCCCCTCCGCCCACTCGGCCCAGGCATCGGCCACTGTGGCCCGCCCCCCACCAGCCTCCGTGGGGCGGGCCACAGTGGCCGACGTCGATGTCCTCGCCGCCCCCCGATGTTCCTTTCCCGGTCGTCCGGATCGGCAGGCATGCTCTCCCGCCTGCCCCTGTCCGGCACCGGGCAGTCCCGGCACAGCGACGTACGCCTACCCGGCCCGCTAGGTGACGACCTCAACGCCCGCCGGCCGACGTCGCCCACAGTCGCCGCGTCCGCCCGCCCGCCCCGGCAGTCCGCGGCAGGCCGGCCGCAAGAGCCGGTCCGGTCCGACGCCGGCCGCCGACGATCGACGGGGGATCGGCCTCAGCGGATCTGGTTCAGGGCCTTGCGCAGCCGCGGTGTCAGCGGGTCCTCGACGAACCGGTGCAACAGCCAGGCCAGCAGCAGCATCGCGGTGATCGTTCCGGCGAAGGTCACCGACGAGGGCAGGTGCAGACCGTGGTGCAGAGTGCGGATGACCACCCAGCCCAGGTGCTCGTGCACCAGGTAGAAGGGGTACGTCAGCGCCCCGGCCACGGTCAGCCAGCGCCAGTTCGCCCAGTCCAGCCAGCCCAGCGCGATCGCGGCGACGGCGAGGAAGCCGAAGGCCACGACCGCGATGATGCCGTACGAGGTGCGATGGGCGAAGGCGTTCGGATCCGCGGCGTTCCACAGCTCACGTACCGCGTAGTGCTGGGCGATCAGGAAGTTCACCCCGACGATCCCCCACGCGAGCGCGTCCCTGCGGTCGCGGTGGACCAGATACAGCCCGATCCCGCCGATGAAGAACGGCGCGTACTGCGGCATCAGCACGATGTCGAGCAGAGGCTGCCCGGCCCCCTGCGCGACGGCGGCGCCCATCGTCCAGCAGGCGCAGAACAGGACCACCCGGCGCCTGCTGGCGCCCGGCAGGACCACGAGCAGGGCGAACAGGGCGTAGAAGCGGATCTCCGCCCACAGCGTCCAGTCGACGCCCAGCACCCGGTCGACACCCAGCGGCTCCTGAAGCAGGGTCAGGTTCACCAGGGCATCGCTCGGCGACACCGTCTCGTACACCACCGCCGGCAGTGCGAACACCGCCGTGACCAGCACGACCGCCACCCAGTACGCAGGCATCAGCCGGGACACGCGGGAGGCGAAGAAGGAGCGCAGCGGCCTGCCCCAGCCGCTCATGCAGATGACGAACCCGCTGATGACGAAGAAGATCTCGACACCGAGGCAGCCGTAGGCGAACGGCGTGTGCAGTGTGGGGAACTGCTGTTTGGGCGAGGTACCCCAGGCCTGGGTGACGAAGCCGCCGCGGCCGCCGTAGTGGTACAGCGCCACCATGAGAGCGGCGATGAGCCGCAGCCCGTCGAGGGCGCGGAGCCGTCCGCCGGTACGTTTCGCCGGCGGCGCGGGCACGGTCGGCGTGCTCGCCGCAGAAACGGGCGCCGCTTCGGCGGATCGCGCATTCTGTGTGGTCACGACCGTCTCGGTCACGCTGGCACCCCTCGCAGTACACCGCGGGTTGTCGTCGTACGCACTCCCCACTGGATGCGCACACACTCCTGACCGGAGGAGGCCCAGGCCGAAGGAGGATCGTCAACGGGAATTCTAGGACTCCCCTTGGGGGCTTGTGTTCGATGGAAACCGCCTGCGGCCAGTTGTTCCCAAGGGGTCATCTCCAGGTCACGTACGGTTCCCGATACCTTTCCCGGACGTCCGTGCGGCCCCTGTCGCCTCAGTCCAGCTTCAGCAGCCGACCCGAACGGTTGCCGAACTGGATGCGCATCGACTCCTTGCGCGCGAGCTGCCGGATGGACCGGCCGCGGGCACCGAGCTTCTCGGCGACTCGTGCCACCTCGGACCACACACGGGCGCGGTCCCCTCCCGCGATCGCGGCTGCGGACAGCAATTGGCATGCCTCGTCGACGTCGCCTCGTCCAGCCCGTATCTCCGCCATACCGATGAGCACGTCCACCGGCTGTCTGCGCCGCAGGATCTCCGTGCCCACGCGCAGGGCGTCGTCGTACTTGCCCGCGGTGAAGTGCCGGTTGAAGTCCTCGGCGAGATACTTGCCGTTTCGGGAGAGCACCGCCGAGAACGGCCCCTCGCCGTACGACGTATCGCCGTCAGGCTGTCGGTCATCGCCCTCCGGCAGGGCGCGAACCGTGTCCTCAGGTCCTGCCAGGTTGAGCGCGGCCGTCATCCGGGCCGTGAAAGCGGAGATGTCGAACAACTCCTCCACGTCCCGGTACTCGGCCTCCGAGACCGCTTCGTCGAGCACATGACGCAGCGCGTCCAGCGCCGCCTCCGGTGTGTACTCGGCGAAGGAGCGGTAGCCGGGCACGCCCTCGAGTACCTCTCGGGAGCCCACCCGATGGTAGGTGACCGTGCGGAGACGCTGCTGCACCGCCTCGACCACGGACAGCGGCATCGGATCGTCCACGCTGGACAGGAAGAAGACGTCCGAAGCAGCCAGTTCCTCGCGCACCCGGTCCCGGGAGAGCGCTCCCATCCATTCGACACGGTCCGAAAGCAGCGTCGAGGGACCGATTCGCCACGTCTTGTGGCCGATCCACGCGAACCGCCACGGCAGGCCCTGCGCGTAGGCGAGTTCCGCGACCCGCGAGAACAGGTCGAGACCCTTGCGGTCCTGCATCGAACCGACCATCACGATCCGTGGCCGTTCACCGGGCGTCTGCCGGGCCCGGGCACGGTGGGTGTCGAGCGGCACCGTGTTGTACACGACGACCGGGTCGCTCACACCGAGCTGGCGGAACATGTCGGCCTGCGCGGTCGAGACGCACAGCACCTTGATCTTGGGCAGCACCTTGAGCATCTCGGCGTGCCGCAGTGCGTGCTGCTCGCCCTCGAAGTTCATGACGTACTCGGTCTCATGGGCGTACAGCACCACAGAGCGGCCCGAGGCCTGGAGTGCCTCCGTCAGTTCGTTGGCCAGCGGCGAACGCCAGAACGGGGCGAGGCTGTTGATCAGGACGACCTCGGCGCCCCCCAGGTCGGCCAGGACGTCCTCGGTACGCGAGTAGACCCCGAGGTCGAAGTAGCGGATGTCGACGGGGCTCTGCGCGAGCAGCGCCTGGGTGTAGGTGAGGACAGGGATCGCCACGCCGGTGACGTAGGAGAATCCCAGTCCGAGGATGGCCAGCGAGCGCGGCCTGTTCAGCCGCCCCTCGACAGCACTCAGGGCGCGTTCGGCGCGCGACGCGGGGGCTTGAGCGCCGTCGGCCGGCGCCGACCAGCGCGGCGCGGGACGCTCGACGGGGATCTCGGCCTCCTCGATGCGGCGCAGGACGCGGGCCGGGACGTCGTCGTGGAAGGAGATGAAGTGTTCGACGGGCTCTCCGTGCACGTTGGCGCTGAACTTGCCCGAGCGCTGCAGTTCGGCGGCGACGTCGACGAGTTCACCGACCGTGCCGACGTTGCGCAGCAGCGGATGATTGATCGTCGGGAAGACGATGTTGAGCGGAGGCGGGCTGAAGAGGATCAGTGGCGTGCCTGCCCGCAGCGTCTGCAGATAGGTGGTGGAGAAGAAGGTGATCGCGAGGTCATAGCCGTCGAGCGCCTCGGCCTCCAGCAGCGCGCTCTCGTCGAGCACGGAGACGTCGGGAACGGTCTGCAGCCACTTGAGATGCCCCTGGAGCGTGGAGGGGTGCGGCTTGATCTCCACCTGTCCGAAGGCGGTGAGTGCCTTGCACAGTTCGGTGAGCTGCTGGCGATGGTCGGCCCGGGAGAGTTTGCGCTGGTCGCTGAGCGGCTGATCGAGGACGACGATGCGCAGCGGTTCACCAGGGCGCTTGGCGTGCCGGTGAGTGGTCGAGCGGGACGCTCTCAGCAGCAGAGGGTCGTCGCTGTGTCCGAGCGCCCCGGTGATGTGGACGGGCGCGTCGGCATCCGCGGAGCGGAACAGCAGATGATGCGCTGTCGCCGGTCCCCACACGCAGACGGAGGCCGGCGAGGAGGACCCGTAGTACCAGTTCTGGTCGCGCAGGCCCGCGTCGGTCTTCTTGAAGTGGAAGTCCAGATGCCCGTCCTGGACGAGGACCAGCGGTAGCGTGCGGTTCAGTTCCCCGGCCACCCGACGCCCGCGCTGCGACTGGTCGTTGAAGAACACCAGCCGGTCGATGCGTTCCTGCTCGGTGAACGTGCGCACGCGGTGTCCCACCTCCTCGAGGAACTCCGCGCCACTCAGCGCCTCATCGACCTGGAAGAGGTTGTGCACCTTGAGGTCGTCGAAGCGCGCCGCCGCCTCCTGCTCGATCCATCCGGCGACATCGCCGTCCCGGTCGGCGGTGACCAGGTGAAAGGAGTGAGCCCCGGCCCCCGGCGTCTTCATGATCTCCGAAGCGAGACCGACGCCATTACGGTTCTCGACAAACACAGCGATGCGCATGGACCTGATCCATCTTCAATGGGGCCAGTCGTATATTCACCACGGTCCGGCCCGAGCCTTCTTGTGAGTGAATGAAACCCGACCTTGTTGTGCCTGTGATTGAAGCAGGGGGGAACCCTCGGTGAACTCTGGGTCATGCGTCGTTGTGCGGGAGGGGAAAACAAGGAAGCTTCTTGTGGTCGCACGGTCGCCTGCACCGTGCGACCACAAGAAGCTTCGGGGGTTCCGCTCCGCGATCACCCCTTCATGGCTCTCCTCAACGCCAACGCCCGCCGCGCCACGCGGCGCACGGTGGCGTTGCGCGGGATGAACCCCAATTGGGCGGGCACTCCGCCCGGCAGCCCCAGTGACGTCAGGCGCCTGCGCTTGAAGTAGCGCAGGGTCTTGGCGTCGAGGTTCTCGGCGAGGAATGCCTCGGTCTCCTGGCGCAGCCGCGGCAGGATCTTCGGCTGCATCGCGAAGCCCACCGCGCGCACCAGCCGGCCGAGCGCGTCGACGTCCGTCCCCCGGCGCTGCTCGGTGACCGCGGCACGGTCCGACAGCTCGGGCAGCAGCGCGTCGACGACGGTGACCGGGACGCGGTTGCTGTTCTCGAACGGTGAGAGCCGGTCCAGCAGCGGCTCCGTGCCCACGCGGGCGACCGGCAGGCCGTACAGCGCGGACGCGGTGAGCAGCGCCGTGGAGAAGCAGCCGACGACCAGCGCGGGACGCATCCGCTGGTACAGCACCTCGGCCAGCACAGGCGTGTCCAGGACGGTCAGCTCGGCGCCGAGCATCTCCGCCTCCTGCTCCAGCGTGCGCGCGAAGCGGGCCGGCGCCGTCGGGTGCGGCTTGAACACGATCTTGGTGTGGCCGAGTTCGAACGCGCCCTTCAGCATGCGGACGTGCAGGTTCTCCTCGTCGTCGGCACTGAGGATGCCGAGCGCGGAGAGGTACTGGCCGAGCAGCAGCGCCGGCTCCTCGATCTCCGGCAGCCCGTCACCGCCGCCGGCGAGTTCGGCGAGCACCTTGGTGAAGGCCGGCGTCGGCACGATCTCGCCCGCCACGCCGAACTCGGTGAGCAGCAACGGCTTCAGGCCCGGCACCAGGTCGAGGTGGAGCACCCGGTCCACCCGGGTGCCGACCAGCGGGTCGATCTTGTTGCGCGTCGGGCCATAGCTCATCAGGCCGTCCGCGTACACCGTCACCGGCGCGCCGGTGAAGATCTGCGTGAGCGCGAGAGACGGGTTGACCTGGATCGACTCGACCGCGAACTCGACGTCGTCGTCGCCGATCTCCCACGCGAGGCGCAGGTACCGTTCCCAGAGCGGCATGTCCTCCGCCCGCGGGTCCCAGCCGCCGGGGTGGAAGGGGAAGATCGTCTCGTTGTACGACAGCACGTCGTCGAACCGGTCGCGCAACCGCTCGAAGCCCGGCATCCCGTCCGGGCCCGGCGTCGTCTCGGGCGTCGCGGCGTTGTTGCAGACCAGCAGGATGCGGCGGTCGGCGGGACGGAAGCAGCCGGAGTCCAGCGCGGCGGCGAGCGTGGCGATGCCGTAGAGCGTGGACGCCTGGAAGATCTGGGTGGTCACGCGGCGACCCCCGAAGAGGCCGGCCGGCGGCGCAGCCGGCGCAGCCTCGTGGCGCGCTGGAGGTCCATGGAGTCCAGTGCCTCCTCCAGCACGTCCTGCGGCATGCGCCGCAGCGCGGCCGCACTCATGGACTTCAGCTTCTTCGCCACCGCGGGCTCGAACCTTTCGATGGATCCCAGATGATGGGAAATGATGGCGCAGTACGTGCGGACCGCCTTCGGCAGGAGGGTGCCCGACTCCGGGTCCTGGGCGGTCTCGTCGATGACCTGGTCGAACGCCCGGATGAAGTCGAGCTGGCGCACATCGCCGATCTGGGTGAGCGACGAGGCGACGCCCCGCCGGTAGAACACGCCGAGCAGGCTCACCGCGGCGAAGGACTCCGCCTCCCGGTGCAGCTTCCAGATCCACGGCCGGTCCTCGGCCGTGCGCAGCCCGTCGGTGAAGTGCAGCAGTCCCTTGTCGACCAGCCGGCGGTGGTAGATCCCCGCCCAGGCGTACGCGTAGTCGACCGAGGTGGAGCGGTCGGCGGGCAGGATCGCCGCCCGCGGTTCGAGCACCGTGTTCCGGCGGCCGACCGGCACCCGGTGCACGGTGCGCGCACGCGCCATGGTCTGCACATGATCGGTGCGCAGGAAGTCACAGCCCAGCGACTCCATGGCGGCGACCAGCTGCGGATAGTAACCGGGGGCGAGCCAGTCGTCGCCGTCCAGGAAGGTGATGTACTCGCCACGCGCCCGGTCGATGCCGGTGTTGCGTGCGGTGGCGAGTCCCCCGTTCTTCTCGTGTCTGACGTACACCGCGCCTGGCAGTTCGCGCTCGGCGCGCGCCAGAATCCCGGGTGTCCCGTCGTTCGAGCAGTCGTCGACGAGAATGAATTCGAAGTCTGCACGCGCGTTCCGTCTGAGGCTCCTCAGAGTGTCGGGCGCGTATTGCTGCACGTTGTAGAAGGGCACGATGACGGAGAGCTTGACCACGTACTGGACGTTAGGGCGGCGCCCGTCATGAGTCTTGGACAGCAACTTGATGGCAGATGAATGCCGTGTGGCGAGCCTGTGAACCAGGACTTTTCCGCACGCGTTTCTGGGTCGATTCGCCATTCGGCGATGTGCTGTTAACCGTTTGTTGTGTTCGGGTTGGGCCGAACCTCGGAATGCCTTCCTAGCGTCTTCGACGTGCCAGCAAGTGCTACGAAGTCCCTGCGGGTCGCCGTCCTCGCCGACTCCGACACCCGATGGAAGTGGGGCGCGCTCACCGCGCAGCGCGTCGCCCCCTCGGGTGCCGAGATGAAGCTCGACGGCTACCTCCTGCGCGGACGAGCCACCCCCACCGCCCGCCAGCTCCAGGAAGTCGGCGTCCAGGCCGACTCCCTGCGCGAGGTGAGCGGCGTCGAGTTCCTGCGCGCCATGAGCGAGGAGTCCTACGACATCCTCGTCGTCGCGCTGGTCGGCGGCGGTGTGCAGGCGATGCTGCACGGACTGCGGCACGCCTGGGGCTCTAGGCCGCGCCCCGTCGTCGTCACCGGCTACGTCGGTGTCGTCTACGAGAAGCTCGCCGACGGCCTGCTGCTGCGGCACGGCGCGGACCTCGTCCTCGCCAACTCGGCCCACGACGCGGACCGGTTCCGCGCCGTGTACGAGGGGGTGGGCGCCGACGCGTCCGCGGTGACCGAGGTCGCGCTGCCCTTCCTCGGCGGCGAGCCGTACACCGGTGAACACGATCCGTACACCGTGGTGTTCGCGGCCCAGCCGTCCGTCCCGGACAGCCGCAGGTACCGTGCGTACCTGCTGAACCGGCTGATCGAGCACGCCCGCAGGCACCCCGAGCGCGAGGTGCTGCTGAAGCTGCGCTCCAAGCCCGGTGAACACACCACGCACATCGAGGAGCTGCCCTACCAGAAGCTGGTCCAGGGCAAGGACGTGCCGGCCAACTTCCAGTTGGTCTACGGCCACATGGGCGAGGTGCTCGACCGCACCGACCTGCTGGTCACGGTCAGCTCCACCGCCGCCCTGGAGGCCCTGCACCGGCGCATCCCCACGGTCGTCCTGACCGACCTGGGCGTGCGCGAGGTGCTCGGCAACCACCACTTCACCGGCTCCGGGTGCCTCGCCTCCTGGGACCAGCTCGACGCCGGACACCGCCCGGCGCCGGACGAGGAGTGGGTGGCCCGGCAGGGGGTGGCAGCCGACGGGTCCTACGCGACGGCCTTCGACACGGCCCGCGAGCGCATCGCCGGGCTGCTGGACCGGCCCGGCGGCCTGCCGCCCCTGAACCCGTACTACACACCCGAGACCGCGCCCGGCTACCTGCCCGGCATCCTCGCCCGCCACCACCTCGGCCCCGACGGCGCCCCGCTGCCCGGCGCGCCCGCCGCCGACAAGGAGCCGGGACCGGTCCGCCAGATCGTGCGCCGGGCCGCACGCGGCGCCTACCGCCACGGCGTGCAGCGCGTCGCCCCCGTGATCCGCCGGATGGGGGAGCTGTGAGCGACCGGATACCACCTCAAGGAGAACAGCCCATGTCCCACTCGGAAGCAGGCCCAGGCGCTTCGGCTCGCCGGGTGCTCGCGGTGATCCCCGCGCGCGGCGGCTCCAAGGGCGTACCCGCGAAGAACCTCATGCCCGTCGGCGGCATCCCGCTGGTGGCCCGCGCGGTCCGCGAGTGCCGGGCGAGCCGGCTGGTGACCGACGTCGTCGTCTCCACCGACGACCAGGCCATCGCGGCCGCCGCGCGGCAGGCCGGCGCCGAGGTCGTGCTGCGCCCCGCCGCCATCGCCGGGGACACGGCGACCTCCGAGGCCGCGGTCCTGCACGCCATGGACGCCCACGAGGCGCTGCACGGCGCGAGGGTCGACGTGGTTCTCCTCGTCCAGTGCACCAGCCCCTTCATCATCCGTGAGGACGTCGACGGAGTGGCGGGCGCGGTCGCGGAGAACGGCGCGGACACCGCGGTGACGGTGGCCCCCTTCCACGGCTTCGTCTGGCGCGAGTCCGAGGAGGAGTCCGAGGGCGGGGTGGGCGTCAACCACGACAAGTCCTACCGCCCGCGCCGGCAGGACCGCCCCCAGGACTTCCTGGAGACCGGCGCCGCCTACGCCATGGACGCGGCGGGCTTCCGCAAGCACAACCACCGCTTCTTCGGCCACACCGAGCTGGTGCGCACCGACCCGGCCCGCGTGCTGGAGATCGACGACCCGCACGACCTGGCCCGCGCCCGCGCCCTGGCCCCGCTGTTCGACGCGGACCGGCCCGGAGCCCTCCCCACCCACGACGACATCGACGCCGTCGTCCTCGACTTCGACGGCACCCAGACCGACGACCGGGTGCTGATCGACTCCGACGGACGGGAGTTCGTCTCCGTACACCGCGGAGACGGGCTCGGCATCGCCGCGCTGCGCAAGAGCGGCCTGAAGATGCTGATCCTGTCCACGGAACAGAACCCTGTGGTCGCCGCCCGCGCCCGGAAGCTCAAGCTCCCGGTGCTGCACGGCATCGACCGCAAGGACCTCGCCCTCAAGCAGTGGTGCGAGGAGCAGGGCATCGCGCCCGAGCGCGTGCTCTACGTCGGCAACGACGTCAACGACCTCCCGTGCTTCGCCCTCGTGGGCTGGCCCGTGGCGGTCGCGAGCGCTCACGACGTCGTTCGCGGCGCCGCACGCGCGGTCACCACCGTATCCGGCGGCGACGGCGCGATCCGAGAGATCGCCAGCTGGATCCTCGGCCCCTCTCTCGATTCCCTCCCCAAGTAAGGACACCCCCTGATGAGCACCAACTCCCGTCTGCGCTCCTTCGGTTCGCGCGAGGTCGGCCCCGGCAAGCCCGTCTACATCTGCGGCGAGATCGGCATCAACCACAACGGTGAGCTGGAGAACGCGTTCAAGCTGATCGACGTGGCCGCCGAGGCCGGCTGCGACGCCGTCAAGTTCCAGAAGCGCACCCCGGAGATCTGCACCCCGCGCGACCAGTGGGACATCGAGCGCGACACCCCCTGGGGCCGGATGACCTACATCGACTACCGCCACCGCGTGGAGTTCGGTGAGGACGAGTACCGCCAGATCGACGAGTACTGCAAGGAGAAGGGGATCGACTGGTTCGCCTCCCCGTGGGACACCGAGGCCGTCGCCTTCCTGGAGAAGTTCGACGTCCCCGCCCACAAGGTGGCCTCCGCCTCCCTCACGGACGACGAGCTGCTGAAGGCCCTGCGCGCCACCGGCCGCGCGATCATCCTCTCCACCGGCATGTCGACCCCGAAGCAGATCCGCCACGCGGTCGAGGTCCTCGGCTCGGACAACATCCTGATGTGCCACGCCACGTCGACCTACCCGGCGAAGGCCGAGGAGCTGAACCTCCGCGTGATCAACACGCTGGAGAAGGAGTTCCCGAACGTCCCGATCGGCTACTCCGGCCACGAGACCGGCCTGCAGACCACGCTGGCCGCCGTCGCCCTCGGCGCCACCTTCGTCGAGCGTCACATCACCCTCGACCGCGCGATGTGGGGCTCCGACCAGGCCGCCTCCGTCGAGCCGCAGGGCCTCGTGCGCCTCGTCCGCGACATCCGCACCATCGAGGCCTCCCTCGGTGACGGCGTCAAGAAGGTCTACGACTCCGAGCTCGGCCCGATGAAGAAGCTGCGCCGCGTCGCCGGCGCCGTCGCCGAGGCGGAGATCGCCGCGGCGGCGGGCGAGCCGGTCTCGGTCTGACCGACCCGATCGCCTCAACTGCCCTACGACGGGACGGTCGTACGACGATGAGCCCCCGCGCCGGCCAGGCCGGCCACCCTGCTCACACGCTCGCCTTCGTGGAGAGCCCGGTACAGCTGCTGAACGTACTGGAGTGGGCGCACCTGCACGGCCTGCGCGGCGCCGCCGAGCCGGCCCGGCCCACCGTGCCCGGCCAGGTACGGCGGACACCGGCCGCGGCGGTGCCGACCGGCGCGGAGCTCACCGTCGTCGTCCTGTCCCCGACCGACCCCATGACCCGGGGCCAGCTGCGCCGCATGGCCGACCTGGCCCGGGACGAGGGGCACCGGGTGCGCTGGGAGGAGGCGCGGGGCGGTACGACCGCGCCCTTCCACACCATCGGCGGCCTCGCCGGCCCGCTCCGGCGGGCTGACCGGATCGTCATGGGCGACCCGTTCTCCCGGTACGTCCAACTGCTGCTGACCATCACCCGCGCCCGCGACCTGGTCGTCGTGGACGACGGCACCGCGACGCTGGAGTTCGTCGCCCAACTGGCCCGCGGCGAGCGCCTGGTCCGCTGGCACCGCAAGGGCGGTCGCCCCGGTGCCCGCGACCTGCTCTTCGCGCCCGTCTCCTCCTCGGCCCGCCGCCGCCTCACCCCGAGCGACCGCCGCCGGGTGGAGGTCTTCTCCTCCATGCCGGTCACCGAGACTCCCGAGGGCGTCACGGTCACCGCCAACGACTTCGCCTGGACCCGCGCCCGCTTCGGGCCGCCGCGCATCACCAAGGGCGCCGACATGGTCGGCACCTCCCTGGTCGAGACCGGCGTGGTGGACGGCGACCGCTACCTGGAAGCCGTCGGCAACCTGGCCAGGGCCCACGGCGCCACCCGCTACTTCGCGCACCGCCGCGAGCACACCGACAAGCTCCACCGCCTGGCCACCGAGACGGGCCTGGAGATCGTCCGCCCGGACCTCCCCCTGGAGCTGATCGCCCGCCGGGGACCCATCGGCCGCACGATTCTCAGCTTCCCCTCCACGGTCGTCCACACGCTCCCGCTGGCCCTCGCCGGCACAGGCGTCCGGGTCGCCGTCTGCGACATCGACCCCACCTGGCTCACCGAGAACGCCTCGCCCCGCGCCCAGGGCTTCCTGTCCGGAGTCACGGGCACGGCACGGGACGTACACAGGCTGGCGACAGTCGGGCTTGCGTAACGGGGGTCACGCCAGGATCCCTGCGCCGCGGTCGCGTCACGGACACGGGGGATCCCGGTCCTCGCCCCTGTGCCACACCGCCTCCGGCGCCACCCAGCTGCGCCGCACCGAGGACCGGCTGCCGGCCACCGGCACCACGGCCATCGCGGACCGATACCGCGCACCCCAGCCGACGTCGGCGCCCCGGGCGGCACCTGCCGGGCCCGCGACCGGCGGGGGAGCCGCTCCCACGACACCGCGGCACCCCCAGACGGCCCTACCTGGGCAGCCGGCCCAGTTTGAGCCGGCGGCCCTGTCCGGCGTTCCCGCCCCGCACCCGCCGGCCACCGTCTCCGGCGTTCCCGCCCCGCACCCGCCGGTCACCGTCTCCGGCGTTCCCGCCCCGCACGCGCCGGCCACCGTCTCCGGCGTTCCCGCCCCGCACGCGCCGGCCACCGTCTCCGGCGTTCCCGCCCCGCACCCGCCGGTCACCGTCTCCGGCGTTCCCGCCGTGCACCAGCCGACCGTGGGTCCCGGCGCGTCAGGCCCGCACCACGCCGTACCGGCGACGAAGGAGTACTAGTCCACCGGGCTCCCGTCGGCCGGGCCGGGCCTGCGGGCCAGTACGAACGCGCGTGGGCGGGTGGCCTCGCCCTCCGGTTCGCGGACGACCGTGGCCGTCGGCTCCAGGCCCGCCCGTGTGAGCAGTGTGGTGATCCGGTCCGGGGTGCGCCAGTAGTAGTGGAGGTCGATCTCGTGGCCGAAGCGTTCGGCCAGATGGAGGTGGCCGGGTTCGGTGGCCGTCTGGAAGGCGAGCAGGACCGGCGCGCCGGGGACCAGGGTGCGGCGGAACTCGGCGAAGGCCGTCGGCAGGTGCTCGTCGGGGACGTGGATGGTCGAGTAGAGGGCCAGGATGCCGCCGAGGGTGGCGTCCGGGAGGTCCAGGCTCGTCATCGAGCCGACGTGGAACCGCAGTTGGGGGTGGGCCTCGCGGGCGAGGCCCACCATGGCCGGGGAGACGTCCACCCCGAAGGCCGGTACGCCCAGCTCGTGCAGGCGGGCGGTGACATAGCCGGGGCCGCTGCCCAGGTCGGCCACGGGAGCCGTACCGTTCGCCGTCACCAGTTCGGCGAAGGCCCTGACCAGCGAGTGGTCCAGGGGATGGGCCAGGCCGCTCGGATGGGCGGCCGTGTAGTCCTTGGCGATGGCGTCGTAGGAGGAGCGGGTGGTCTGCAGGAACTCCGCGTTCGTGTCGCTCACGCCGCCGCACCCTACCGGGGCGGATCCGGCCGTGGAGTGGGGTCCGCGAGGCCCGGTCCGAGCCCGGTCCGAGCCCCGTTCGAGGGGGCGGACCGTGTGGTCCGGTCAGTGGACAGGCCGAGCGGGAAGTGTGGAGGCGTGGTATCCGTTGGTAAAGGAAAAGTGGGTTCTACCCACCAGAGCCAGCCGCCATGCGTCCGACGGTCAGATTTTCTTCCCCTAACGGGCTGAACTTTTGTTGATCGAGGGTCAGTTGACCGGGTGGGCGTCCTACCCTTCAGAGGGTGAACCGATTGATGTCCCGAGAGTCAGAGGCCGATCTCCCCGGGGATGTGCTCCCCGGCGTGCTCAGTGCGACGCTGCACGCCGAACTCGTAGCCTTCCGCCGCGACTTGCACATGCACCCCGAGCTGGGAAACCAGGAGTTCCGTACGACCGCCGCGATCAAGGAGCGGCTTGAGCGGGCCGGGCTGCGCCCCCGTGTCCTCGCCACCGGAACCGGACTCGTCTGTGACATCGGGCTCGCGGAGGGGGAGCGGCCCCGGATTCCGCTGCTCGCCCTGCGTGCCGACATCGACGGCCTGCCCATCCCGGACACCAAGACCGACTGCCCGTACCGGTCCACCGTGCCCGACCGCTGCCACGCCTGCGGCCACGACGTGCACACCAGCGTGGTGCTCGGCGCCGGCCTCGTCCTCGCCGACCTGCACGAGAAGGGCCTGCTCGACCGGCCGGTGCGGCTGCTGTTCCAGCCCGCCGAGGAGGTGATGCCCGGCGGTGCCCTCGGCGCCATCGAGGACGGTGTGCTGGACGGGGTCGGGCGGATCCTCGCCCTGCACTGCGACCCCAAGGTCGACGCGGGCCGGATCGGACTGCGGCACGGCGCCATCACCAGCGCCTGCGATCGGCTCGAGATCGCGCTGAACGGCCCCGGCGGTCACACCGCCCGCCCTCATCTGACCACCGACCTGGTCACCGCCGCCGCCCGCGTCGCCACCGACGTGCCCGCGGTGATCGCCCGGCGCGTGGACACCCGCAGCGGCCTCGCCGTGACCTGGGGCCGGATCGAGTCGGGCCACGCCCCGAACGTCATCCCGCAGCACGCCGAGCTGTCCGGCACCGTCCGCTGCCTCGACCTGGACGCCTGGCGGGACGCGCCCGACATCGTGCACGCGGCCATCGACGAGGTGGCCACGCTGCACCGGGCCAAGTCGGAGATCACCTACGTGCGGGGCGTGCCGCCCGTCGTCAACGACCGGGAGTCCACCGACCTGCTGCGCCGTGCCATGGTCGCCCGCCGCGGGCTCGACTCCGTCGAGAGCACCGAGCAGAGCCTGGGCGGCGAGGACTTCTCCTGGTACCTGGAGCGGGTCTCCGGCGCCATGGCCCGCCTCGGCGTCCGCAGCCCCGGCGACCGCACGGTGCGCGATCTGCACCAGGGCGACTTCGACGCCGACGAGCACGCGATCACGGTCGGTGTGGAGCTGTTCACGGCGGCCGCGCTGCTGGACGCCGGGGAGCTCTGAGCCCGGCGGGCACAAGGCGCGATGGAGGGGGAGGCGACGGGCGTGAGAGACCGTTCCTCCCCCGGCGCAACACACTTGTGAGCCAATCGTGCACTGAGCGCAACAGGGCGGAGAAAGCCCAGCCAGACCGAGTTCAGGCGGTGTTTGCCTCGAATCGATAACAGCTTCGCGACAGGGTTTTTTGCGACATCTACGCGCGTTACGATGCCGCGAAGCCGTCGCCGCCGGGGCGTCTCGGCTCGAGCACTGACATGGTGCTCACATCAAGCGCCAATGGTGGCGCTCAGGTCAGGTGAAGGAGCCTCCCGTGCGCCGGGTAGCCAAGCTTTCCGCCGCGTGTGCCGCGACCGCGGCTCTCGCCCTCACTGCCACTGCCTGTGGCAGCACCTCCTCCGACGACAACGCCTCGCCCTCCTCCTCCGGTGGCGGCAAGGGTGTCAAGATCGGCCTCGCCTTCGACGTCGGCGGCCGTGGTGACCGCTCCTTCAACGACTCCGCCGCGCGCGGTGCCGACAAGGCCAAGACGGAGTTCGGCGGTGACATCAAGGAGCTGACCGCGAAGACCTCGGACACCGAGGCCGACCGCGAGCAGCGCCTGTCGGACCTGGCGGACGCCGGCTACAACCCGATCATCGGTGTCGGCTACGCGTACGCCACCTCGATGGCCAAGGTCGCCGCGAAGTACCCGAAGACGAGCTTCGGCATCGTCGACTCGGTCGTGGACACCATGAACGTCGACAGCATCACCTTCACCGAGGAGCAGGGCTCCTACCTGGCCGGTGTCGCGGCCGCGCTGAAGTCCAAGACGCACCACGTCGGCTTCATAGGCGGCGTCGACGTCCCGCTGATCAAGAAGTTCGAGGCGGGTTACGTCCAGGGCGCCAAGGCCACCGACCCGAAGATCAAGGTCGACACCCAGTACCTGAGCCACGGCTCGGACACCTCCGGCTTCGCCAGCCCCGACAAGGGCAAGGAAGCCGCGCAGGGCATGCTCGACAACGGCGCCGACGTCGTCTACTCGGCGGCCGGCTCCTCGGGCAACGGTGCCATCGAGGCCGTCAGCGGCAAGAAGGGCGCCTGGGCCATCGGCGTCGACTCGGACCAGTACAACATCCCGGGTCTGGCCAAGTACAAGAACTCGATCCTGACCTCGATGGTCAAGAACGTCGACGTCGGTGTCTACGACTTCATCAAGTCCGTGCACGACGGCAAGCCGCTGACCGGCGTCAACACCTACTCGCTCGAGAAGAACGGTGTTTCGCTGGCCACCAGCGGCAACTTCATCGGCGACATCCAGGCCAAGCTGGACGACGCGAAGAAGAAGATCGTCGACGGCTCGATCAAGGTCAAGACCACCCCGTGATCTGACAGGTCCCGTCGGACCTCGGCTCGGCGCGGGGGCGCCCTCCGGGTGCTCCCCGCCGAGCCATAACAATGTCTCAACTCTACGCGTGTAGCACAGAGTTGTCGCGCTAGCGTCGCCGACGCCTGCCCTCCCCTTACGCAGCCCCTTTCCCCGAGGAGAGTGCGCCATCAACGCGTCCAGCCCTCCCGCTGCCGTCGAACTGCGCGGCATCACCAAGCGTTTCCCCGGCGTCGTCGCCAACCGCGACATCGACATCACGGTCCGCACGGGCACCGTCCACGCCTTGTGCGGTGAGAACGGCGCCGGCAAGTCCACTCTGATGAAGATCCTCTACGGCATGCAGCAGCCGGACGAGGGCACCATCACCGTGAACGGCGAGACGGTCACCTTCAACAACCCCGCCGACGCCATCGCCCGCGGCATCGGCATGGTGCACCAGCACTTCATGCTCGCCGACAACCTCAGCGTCCTCGAGAACGTCGTCCTCGGCGCGGAGAAGCTGTACGGCATCGGTGCCAAGGCCCGCGCCAGGATCAAGGAGATCTCCGACGCGTACGGCCTGAACGTGCGCCCCGACGTCCTCGTCGAGGAACTCGGTGTCGCCGACCGCCAGCGCGTGGAGATCCTCAAGGTCCTCTACCGGGGCGCCAAGACCCTCATCCTGGACGAGCCGACCGCCGTGCTCGTGCCCCAGGAGGTCGACGCCCTCTTCCACAACCTCCGTGAGCTGAAGGCCGAAGGCCTCACCGTCATCTTCATCTCCCACAAGCTGGGCGAGGTGCTGTCGGTCGCCGACGAGATCACCGTCATCCGGCGCGGTACGACGGTCGGCACGGTCGAGCCGCGCACGACGACCGCCAAGCAGCTCGCCGAGATGATGGTCGGCAGCGAACTGCCCACCCCGGAGACCGAGGAGTCCACGGTCACGGACGTCCCGATGCTGAAGCTGGACGGGCTGCACCTCACGCAGACCGACCTCGACGGCGTCGAGCGGATCATCCTCGACCACGTCTCCTTCACCATCCACAAGGGCGAGGTCCTCGGCATCGCCGGTGTGGAGGGCAACGGCCAGTCCGAGCTGGTCGAGGCGATCATGGGCATGCGCCACCCGGAAGCCGGCGTCGTCACCCTGGACGACGTCGACATGTCCGGGGCCCCCACCCGCCGCCGCCGCGCGTCCGGCATCGGCTACATCCCCGAGGACCGCCACCGCCACGGCCTCCTCCTCGAGGCCCCGCTGTGGGAGAACCGCATCCTCGGCCACGTCACCGAGAAGCCCAACTCGCGCGGCCCGCTGCTCGACCTCAAGGCGGCCCGCACCGACACCGAGCGGATCGTTCAGGAATACGACGTCCGCACGCCCGGCATCGACGTGACCGCGGCCTCCCTGTCCGGCGGCAACCAGCAGAAGCTGATCGTCGGCCGCGAGATGAGCCACGGCCCCAAGCTGCTCATCGCCGCCCACCCCACCCGCGGTGTGGACGTAGGCGCGCAGGCGGCCATCTGGGACCACATCCGCCAGGCCCGCCGCGAGGGCCTCGCGGTCCTGCTGATATCCGCCGACCTGGACGAGCTGATCGGCCTCTCCGACACCCTGCGGGTGATGTACCGCGGCCGCCTGGTCGCCGACGCCGACCCCGCCACCATCACCCCCGAGGAGCTGGGCTCCGCCATGACGGGTGCCGCCAGCGGCCGCCTGGAGCACGCAGAGGACGACGCGCGATGAAGAAGCTGACCTCACGGATCGACAAGGAGCGGCTGCTCCTCGGGATCGCGGCCCCCCTGCTGGCGATCGTCGCCGCGCTCGTCGTCACCGCCCTGGTGATCGCCGCCACCGGCAAGAACCCCGGCGCCGCGTTCAGCGACATGACGACCTACGGCTTCGCCAGCGACAGCCAGGTCTACATCCTGAACAAGGCGACGACGTACTACCTGGCGGGTGTCGCGGTGGCCATCGGCTTCCGCATGAACCTGTTCAACATCGGCGTCGACGGCCAGTACCGGATCGCCGCGTTCATCGCCGCCGTGCTCGGCGGCGCGCTGACCGTGCCCGGCTGGATCGCCATCCCGCTGATCATGATCTGCGCCATGGCGACCGGTGCCCTGTGGGCGGCCATCGCGGGCGTCCTCAAGGTGACCCGCGGCGTCAGCGAGGTCATCTCGACGATCATGCTGAACTCGATCGCCACCGCGATCATCGCCTACCTGCTCCAGCCCGGACGGCTCGGCGAGCTCCTGCAGGGCGGCACCCTCGTCTCCACCAAGCCGCTGCCCAAGTCCTCGTACTTCTTCAGCTTCGACACCGGCCCCGCCGGTGAGCTGTGGGGCTTCATCGTCATCGCCGTGCTCGTGGGCATCGCCTACTGGTTCGTCCTCGGCCGCACCCGGTTCGGCTTCGACCTGCGCACCGTCGGCCAGTCCGAGAGCGCGGCCGCCGCGAGCGGTGTCTCGGTGAAGAAGATGGTCGCCACCAGCATGATCATCTCGGGTGCGGTGGCCGGTCTCATCGGCATGCCGACCCTGCTCAACGACAGCCACCAGTTCAGCAACGACTTCCCGGCGGGCATCGGCTTCACCGGCATCGCCATCGCGCTGCTCGGCCGCAACCACCCGGTCGGCATCGCGCTCGGCGCCCTGCTCTGGGGCTTCCTGGAGCGCACCACCAACCACCTGGAGTTCCAGGGCTACGACAAGGAGATCCTCGGCGTCATCCAGGGCGTCATCGTCCTGTGCGTCGTGATCGCCTACGAGGTCGTCCGCCGCTACGGTCTCAAGCGCCAGCAGCAGAAGGTCGGCGCCGAACTCGCGGCCCAGGCCGCCGCTCCGACGAAGATGCAGGAGGTGGCGTGATGACTGCCACGATGACCGACACGCCGTCGCCGGCGGCGCCCAAGGCGCCGGGAGCGTCCCGGCGCTCCGGCCGCTCCCTCGGCCAGATCCTCATGATCGTCGCCGGTGCGCTGCTGCTCGTCGCCGCGGTCCGCATGATCACCGGTTCCAACCAGCTCGACTCCGCCGGACAGGTCAGCGCCGCCCTCGGACTCGCCGTGCCGATCGGCCTCGCCGGTCTCGCCGGTCTGTGGTCCGAGCGGGGCGGCGTGGTCAACATCGGCCTCGAAGGCATGATGATCCTCGGCACCTTCGGCGCCGGCTGGGTCGGCTGGCAGTCCAGCCCCTGGCTCGGCCTGCTGTGCGGCATAGGCTTCGGTGTCCTCGGCGGCCTGGTCCACGCCGTCGCCACCATCACCTTCGGCGTCGACCACATCGTCTCCGGTGTCGCCGTCAACCTGCTCGCGCTCGGCGCCACCCAGTACCTCGCCAAGCTGTTCTTCGCCGACGGCAAGGCCGCGAACGCGGGCGGCAACCCCAAGCAGTCCCCGCCCGTGGACTCGCTGCCCCAGGTCACCGTCCCCGGCCTCTCGGACGGCCTCGCGTCGATCGAGAAGCACCACTGGTTCCTGGTCTCCGACCTCGCCGGCATCGTCGGCGGCATCGTCACCAAGCTGTCCGTCGTCACGATCCTGGCCGCGGTGCTGTTCGTCGGCAGCTGGTGGCTGCTGTGGCGCACCCCGTTCGGTCTGCGGCTGCGCTCCTGCGGTGAGAACCCGGTCGCCGCGGAGTCCCTCGGCGTCAACGTCTACCGGTACAAGTACGCGGCCGTCGCCATCTCCGGCGGCCTCGCCGGACTCGGCGGCGCGTTCCTCTCGCTGGTCACCTCGCACACCTACCTCGAGGGCCAGACCGGCGGACGCGGCTACATCGGTCTCGCCGCGATGATCTTCGGCAACTGGCGGCCGGGCGGACTGGCCATGGGCGCGGGCCTGTTCGGCTACTCCGACGCGCTCCAGCTGCGCAACGGCGGCGTCACGGTCCACGCCCTGCTCCTGCTGCTGGTCGTCCTGCTCGCGCTGCTGGCCGGCTGGAAGCTGTACAAGAAGGCCATGTGGCAGGGCGTGATCAGCGCCGCCATGGCCGCGCTGGTCCTGGTCTGGTACCTGCTCACCGACCAGGTCCCGGGCGACTTCGTGGGCGCGACGCCGTACGTCGTCACGCTGCTGGTGCTCTCGCTGTCCGCGCAGCGTCTGCGGATGCCCAGGGCGGACGGCATGCGGTACCGGAAGGGACAGGGCAAGTGACCGCCCCGGCCGCCGGCTTCGACTGGGAGGCGCTGCGCGGCGAGGCGCGGGAGGCCATGTCCCACGCCTACGCCCCCTATTCGGGGTTCCCGGTCGGCGCGGCCGCGCTGGTCGAGGACGGCCGCACGGTCACCGGCTGCAACGTCGAGAACGCGTCCTACGGGCTCAGCCTGTGCGCCGAGTGCGGACTCGTCTCACAGCTGCAGCGCACGGGCGGTGGCCGGCTGACCCACTTCACCTGCGTGAACGGCAAGGGCCACCTGCTCGTGCCGTGCGGCCGCTGCCGCCAGCTGCTGTACGAGTTCGGCGGCCCCGACCTGCTGCTGGACACCCCCGAGGGCGTTCTCCCGCTCTCCGAGATGCTGCCCCAGGCCTTCGGCCCGGACCATCTCACCAGGTAACTCCCGTACGGCCCCCCTGACCCGCTCAGGGGGGCCGTACACCTTCGCACCTCCCGGAAGGAAGCCATCAGCCATGGCCATGGACGCCATCTCCGTCATCCGCACGAAGCGGGACCGCGGCGAGCTGACCGACGCGCAGATCGACTGGGTCATCGACGCGTACACCCGCGGCGAGGTCGCCGACGAGCAGATGTCCGCGCTCGCCATGGCGATCCTGCTCAACGGCATGAACCGGCGCGAGATCGCCCGCTGGACGGCGGCCATGATCGCCTCCGGCGAGCGCATGGACTTCTCGTCGCTGTCCCGCCCGACCGCCGACAAGCACTCCACGGGCGGCGTCGGCGACAAGATCACGCTCCCGCTCGCCCCCCTGGTCGCGGCCTGCGGCGCGGCCGTCCCCCAGCTCTCCGGCCGCGGCCTCGGCCACACCGGCGGCACCCTGGACAAGCTGGAGTCCATCCCCGGCTGGCGCGCCCTGCTCTCCAACGAGGAGATGCTGTCCGTGCTGGACGGTGTCGGCGCGGTGATCTGCGCGGCCGGCGACGGTCTGGCGCCCGCCGACAAGAAGCTCTACGCCCTGCGGGACGTCACCGGCACCGTCGAGGCGATCCCGCTGATCGCGTCCTCGATCATGTCGAAGAAGATCGCCGAGGGCACCGGCTCCCTGGTCCTGGACGTGAAGGTCGGCAGCGGCGCCTTCATGAAGACCCTGGAGGACGCCCGGGAACTGGCCTCCACGATGGTCGGCCTCGGCACCGACCACGGCGTGAAGACGGTCGCGCTCCTCACCGACATGTCCACCCCGCTCGGCCTCACCGCGGGCAACGCCCTCGAGGTCCGCGAGTCCGTCGAGGTCCTGGCGGGCGGCGGCCCGGCGGACGTCGTGGAACTGACCCTCGCCCTCGCCCAGGAGATGCTCGACGCGGCCGGCATCAAGGACGCCGACCCGGCGAAGGCACTGGCCGACGGCTCGGCGATGGACGTCTGGCGCCGCATGATCGCGGCCCAGGGCGGCGACCCGGACGCCGTGCTGCCCACGTCCCGCGAGCAGCACGTGATCAAGGCCCCGACCTCCGGTGTCCTGACCCGCCTCGATGCCTACGACATCGGCGTCGCCGCCTGGCGCCTCGGCGCCGGCCGCGCCCGCAAGGAGGACCCGGTGCAGGCCGCGGCGGGCGTGGAGATGCACGCCAAGCCCGGCGACACGGTGACGGCGGGCCAGCCCCTGCTGACCCTGCACACGGACACCCCGGAGCGCTTCGAGTACGCGCTTCAGTCGGTGGAGGGCTCGTACGACATCGCGGCGGTGGGTACGGACTTCACGGCGTCGCCGGTGGTACTGGAACGTATCGCCTGACCAGGGAACTTATCGTTCGGGTGAACGGGATCGGTGGACCGCCGCCGGTCCCGTTCGGCATGTTGGATGAGCCCATGGACACGTTTGACGGTGACTATCTCCTGAGCGACAGCGAGTGGGAGGAACTCGTCTGGGTCTGGAAACAGACCGATGTCCCCAAGGGCTGCAAGGTGGAGATCATCAAGGGTCTCGTCACCGTGGCTCCCCTCTCCGCCGTTGCCCACCACCGGGACTCCGAGCCTTTGCACCGGCGACTCTGCGAGGTGATCCATGAGTCCTGGGGGGTCTATTCACGACTGGCCCTGGCGGTCCCCTCGCTGATGGAGATGTATGTGCCCGATCTCTGTGTGGTGCCGAAGGAGGCGCTGCGGGGCGGGGACAAGTACTTCGCTCCGGCCGATGCGGCCGAACTCGTCGTGGAGATCACCTCGGCCGCCACAGCCGTCAACGACCGGATCACCAAGGCGGCCGGCTATGCGGCAGCAGGAGTCCCGCTCTACTTCCTCATCGACCGTCTGGCGCCCGGCGGACCGAAGGTCACGCTGTACGGCGATCCCGCGGGCGGGACATATCGCGTCCTGGAGTCGGTGAGGCCGGGCACACCGGTCGCATTGCCCGCGCCCTTCCGCCTCACGCTCACCGTCGGCTGACGAACCCTCACCCCAACACCGCCGCCACCCCCACCAGCACCGGCACGGACACGACCGTCGACAGCAGGATGGACTCGCGGGCCAAAGACTCGGCGACCCGGTAGCGGCTGGCGTAGGTGAACAGGTTCTGGGCGGCCGGGAGGGCCGACGTCACCACCACGTCCAGCAAGGGGGCGCCGTGCAGGCCGAACACGGTCGTCGCGAGGGCCCAGGCCGCCGCCGGCTGGCCCAGGGACTTCAACGCCACCGCCAGCAGGACCAGTCGACGGTCCCGCCCCCGGCCAGGGGGTGCGCTGCCGTGCAGGGACATGCCGAAGACCAGCAGGGCCGCCGGAACGGACATGTTGCCGATCAGGGTGAGCGGGTTCATGAAGGGGCCGGGGAGGTGCCAGCCCGCCGCCGACACCACGACCCCGGACAGGGAACCGACCGCTATCGGGTTGCGCAGCGGGGTCAGCAGGCGTCGCCACACCGTGCCCTTGGCGCCCGTCCCGGACAGGTCGAGGACCGTCAGGGCGATCGGGGCGAGGAGGACGACCTGGAAGAGCAGCACCGGGGCCACCAGCGAGGCGTCGCCCAGGACGTACGCGGCGATCGGGATGCCGAGGTTGCCCGAGTTGACGTAACCGGAGGCCAGGGCGCCGATGGTGGTACGGCCCACGCCCCAGCGGCGTACGACGCCCACCAGGACGAAGACGCCCGCGACCGCGGCCGTGCTCAGGGCGGTCACCAGCAGGCGGGCCGAGAACAGCACGGAGAGGTTCGCTCTCGCCAGGGTCGTGAACAGGAGCGCCGGGCCCGCCACCGAGAAGGCCAGCCGCGTCAGCACCTCGGCGCCCTGCTCACCGAGCGACCCGCGCCGCCCGAGCACATAGCCCACACCGATGACGACGGCGATCACCGCGAACCCGCTCAGTACCCCCTGCACAGGGTCCAACCCTCAGGGGGAGAGGGGGAGACGGTCAATGTGATCTCCCTCCGGACGGCCCTTGTCCGTATGACCCCCGCCGGAAGCGGCCGGCGCCGCGATGAGTTCCGCGCGCGACGCCGGTCTATCGCACGTGGACGCCAGGAGAACCGCCGTGCTCGTGCTGCGCGGCCCCGTCACCCGGGACGAGGTGACGGGGCTGTGTGACGACGTGCGGGCACTGCTCGATGCCAGTGGGGGTGCGGTCGTCGTGTGTGACGTCGGCGGACTGAGGCCGCCGGGGCTCGGGACCGTGGACCTGCTGGCCCGGCTGGAGCTGACCGCCCGCCGGGCCGGCGGGCGGATACGGCTTCGGGGGCCGGACCCCGCTCTAGTCGCTCTCCTTGATCTCGTCGGTCTTCGCTTCGAGGTGGAGGGGCAGGCCGAACAGCGGGAACAGGCGCTTGGCGTCGAGGAAGAAGTGGAACCCGGTCAGGCGGCCGTCTGAGATCTCCAGGACCTGGATCGACCAGGGCGACAGGCCGCCCTTCTCCGGGTCCGGCTTGTAGTGGGCGAAGCCCGGCAGGCCGTTCACCTCGACCGGCAGCAGGCGTGAGCCCTCGCACTCGTGGCCGATCGACGTCATGAAGCCCGTGATGTCGGCCTGGCCGGTCAGCCACAGCTCGAACGGCGGCATCGTCATGACGGCGTCCTCGTGCAGCAACGCCGTCAGCGCCGTCATGTCGTACCCCTCGAACGCCGCCACATAGCGCTCCAGCAGCTTCTGCTGCTCGTCGTCCAGAGGGTCGGAGACCGACGCTCGCGCGCCCTTGTCCTCCTTCTGCTCGGCGAGGGTCGCGCGCGCCCGCTGGAGCGCGCTGTTGACCGAGGCGACCGAGGTGTCCAGCAGTTCGGCGACCTCGCTCGCCTTCCAGGCCAGCACCTCCCGCAGGATCAGCACCGCCCGCTGCTTGGGCGGGAGTTGCTGCAGGGCGGCCATGAAGGCCAGCCGCACCGACTCCTTGGCGACCGCGGCCTCCGCCGGGTCGTCCACCGTGGGCAGCGCGCGGGCGTCGGGCATCGGCTCCAGCCAGGTGTGGTCCGGGCGCGGGGAGAGGGCGTACTGGGTCAGCGGCGTGGCCTCCGAGAGGTCCACCGGCCGGGCCCGCTTGTTGCCCGCCGACAGCATGTCCAGGCACACGTTCGTCGCGATCCGGTACAGCCACGAGCGGAGGCTGGAGCGGCCCTCGAACTTCTCGTAGCTCCGCCACGCCCGTACCAGGGTGTCCTGCACCGCGTCCTCGGCCTCGAAGGAGGAACCGAGCAAGCGGTAGCAGTACCCGGTCAGCTCGGTCCGGTGCTTCTCCAGTGCGACGTCGAGGTCTGCCGTCGCCGTGCCGTTGCCCATCGTCCACCCACCCCTGTGGCCGTTCCGTACGCGCGCCGTCGCGCCCCAGTAAGTGGGAAGGTACAGCGGCCCACTGACAATGACCCCTGGAGAACGAAAGAGCCCAGCTCGGACCAGTTGCTGCACGGACATGAGCAGATGCCGGTGCCGGGTCCCCGCGCCCTCGCCCCCGAGTGGCGAGGGGTGGGGCCGAGGGGCCCGGTCACCGGGCGGGTCCGGCGAAGTCCGGTGCGGTTCGGCAGCGCCCCGCAGGGGCGCGGGGAACCGCGCGACCGGCCACGACGGACCCGCGGATGACGCACCGGATTTCCAGCGGAGCGCTCAGGCGGGGATCGGCTCCCGGCGGGCGGCGACGCGGGCGGCCCGGGAGCCGGCGACCGTGATCGTGACGACGCCGAGGATCGCGAGGATGCCGACGCCGACCGTGCCGGCCCAGCCGCCCGTGTGGAAGGCCATCGCGCCCACCGTGCTGCCGGCGCTCGAGCCGATGTAGTAGGCGGACTGGTAGAGGGCCGAGGCCTGGGCGCGGCCGCGGGTGGCGGTCTTGCTGACCGCGGAGGAGGCGACCGCGTGGCCCGCGAAGAACCCGGCCGTGATCAGCACCAGACCCAGCAGCACCAGGGGGAGCGAGTCGGCCAGGGAGAGCAGCAGGCCCGCGGCGGTCGTACCGCCCGCCAGGTACAGCGCGCCCCGGCGGCCGAGGCGGCCCACCAGCCGGCCCGCCGTCGACGCGGAGACCGTACCCACCAGGTACACCAGGAAGATCGAGCCGATGATGCCCTGCGGGAGCGAGAAGGGCGCCTCGGTCAGGCGGTAGCCGATCACCGTGTACACGCCGCCGAACACCGTCATGTACAGCGCGCCGATCGCGTACAGGCGGCGCAGCAGCGGGTCGGAGAGGTGGTCTCGGCACGTGCCGAGCAGAACGCGGGGGCGCAGGGAGCCCGCCTTGAAGTGCCGCGGCGCCGGCAGCAGCAGCCGGAACGCCACCGCGCAGGCCACCGAGATCACGCCGATGACACCGACGGAGATCCGCCAGCCCCACTCCTGCGCGACCCAGCCGGTGATCACCCGGCCGCTCATCCCGCCGACGCTGTTGCCCGCCACGAACAGGCCGATCGCCGTGACCAGCGCCCGCGGCCGGACCTCCTCGGCCAGGTACGCCGTCGCCGAGGCCGGGAGACCGGCCAGCGCCGCGCCCTGCACCGCGCGCAGCACCACCAGCGCTCCGATCGACGGCGCGAAGGGCACCAGCAGACCGACGCCCACCGCGACCGCCAGCGAGGCCGTCATCACCGTACGGCGGCCGAAGCGCTCCGACAGGGCGCTCATCGGCAGCACGAACAGCGCCAGACCGCCGGTCGCGGCCGCCACGGTCCAGCTCGCCTCCCCGGCCGCGACCCCGAACTCATCGGAGATCAGGGGCAGCAGGGCCTGGGTGGAGTAGAGGAGGGCGAAGGTCGCGACTCCGGCGAGGAAGAGGGCGAGGCTCATCCGGCGGTAGCCGGGGCCGCCCGGGGTCATCCGGTCGTCCGAGGCGGCGACGGAGACGGAGTCGAAGGAGGGAACGGGCCTGACGGCGCCCACGCGGGTGGACGCCCCGGTACTGGCGGGAGACATGCCTCGAAACTACGTACGCGCCGGCTCATCCGTCCAATGCATGGATTCGCCATAATCGTTCCCATGATGCATCAGCAGAGGTCACAGGCGCGTCTGTCACCGTCCAGTGACGCAGAAGACATGGCGTTGTTGCTCGCGCCTCGCCTCGCGTACTTCGCCGGGGTGGCCCGTACCGAGCACGTCACCAGGGCCGCGCACGAGATGAACGTCCCCCAGTCCACGCTCTCCCGCGCGATGGTCCGCCTGGAGCAGGACCTGGGCGTCGACCTGTTCGCCCGGCACGGCCGCACGGTCTCCCTCACCACCGCCGGCCGCACCTTCCTCGCCTCCGTCGAGCGTGCCCTCGCCGAGGTGGAGCGCGCCGCCGAGGAGGTCCGCGCCGACGCCGACCCGGCCACCGGCAAGGTCGCCTTCGGCTTCCTGCACACCATGGGCGCCGAGACCGTCCCCGGCCTCCTGCACGCCTTCCGGGCCGACCACCCGCGCATCCGCTTCAGCCTCGTCCAGAACTACGGCGAGGCGATGCTGGAGCGCCTGCGGGCGGGCGAGCTCGACCTCTGCCTGACCTCGCCGGTCCCCGACGCCCCCGACCTGGTCGCCCGCCGCCTCGACGAGCAGAAGCTCCGCCTGGTCGTGCCCGCCGACCACCGCCTGGCCTCCCGCCGCCGCATCCGCCTGGCCGAGACCGCCGACGAAACCTTCGTGACCCTCGAACCCGGCTACGGCCTGCGCCGCATCACCGACGACCTCTGCCGTGAGGCGGGCTTCCGCCCGCGGGTCGCCTTCGAGGGCGAGGAGACGGAAACCCTGCGCGGCCTGGTCGCCGCCGGCCTGGGCGTGGCCCTCCTGCCCCCGCCCACCGTCCCCCGGCCGGGAGTCGTCGAACTGACGGTGACGGCCCCGAAGGCGGCCCGCGAGATCGGCGTCGCCTGGCTGGCCGACCGCCCGGACACCCCACCGGTGGCGGCCTTCAAGAAGTTCCTCCTCTCGAGGAGGGGGAACTTGCTGCCCACGTAGGAGTTATGTACCTGGGGCGCGGGGAACCGCGCGACAAGCCACACATCACCCGCACCCCGAACACCACCCAAGCCCCCCGGGATCTGCCGCGCTCTACCGCCTCAGCGACCGCCCGAACCCCGCGGCCAACGGCATCCTCAGACCGATCGGCGGCGGAGCCGCCAACGCATCCTCCACCGGCCTCGACACCGCGCACCCGAACAACGCGCCCATCACGAAGTCCACCGCAAGAGACAGGACTTCATCCCGGTGCTGATGCAACCCGTGCCCGTCGGAGTGCACTTCGAACCGGCACACCTGCCGGTTCACCTTCTTCGCGCGGGCCGCCAGCCGGAACGAGAGCTCCGGGTCGGTGCGTTCGTCGTTCGTGCCGTGCACGATCAGCACCCGCCGCCCCACCAGCTGCTTCACCGGCTCGGAGGGCGCGGCCACATCGTCCTCCGGCAGCCAGGGAGCCAGCGCGACAACGGAGTTGACCGCCTCGTGCCCGCCCGCCCGCAGTGCCGCCCGGCCGCCCATGTCCAGGCCCACCAGGCACACGGGGACGTCGCCGTAGCGTCGTACGACCTCCTCCGCGGCCCAGGTCGCGTCCCCGGCCAGATGGGCCTCGCTGCCGTTCCAGCCGCGGTAGCGGTAGTGGACGGAGTGGACGGCCAGCCCCTCCGCCCGTCCCGCGCGGGCGAACCTGCGGCCCAGGGAGCGCAGGACGGACATCGCCCGGACGGGGGACGGCCGGCGGGCCGAGACCTCCTCCCCGCCGGGGAGCAGCAGCACCGCTCCGCTCACCGCAGTCGGCTCGGGGCCGACTGCCTTACCCAGCCTGGCCGATCGGACCGGCGTCGCTTGCTGTCCCATAGCAGAACAGTGTCAGAAGGCGTGGTGTACAAAACCCGTCCCGGCGGTCACCGTTGGGTATCGACGGAAAAGTGTCCCTCGCGTACACCAGGTCCTCTACGCGCGTAGGCGCTACAGTGCGGAAATGACGAGCCAGACTGCACCGACCGGGACCGTCCCGGCGAATGCCACGGTGACCGTTCCGACGCCGGACCAGATCCGCCGGGCGCCCAAGGTTCTGCTGCACGATCATCTCGACGGCGGGCTGCGCCCCGGGACCGTCGTCGAACTCGCCCGGGAGAACGGCTATTCCGAACTTCCCGAGACCGACCCCGACAAACTGGCCATCTGGTTCCAGGAGGCCGCCGACTCCGGTTCGCTGGAGCGGTATCTGGAGACCTTCCGCCACACCGTCGCCGTGATGCAGACCCGCGAGGCACTCGTCCGCGTCGCCCGCGAGTGTGCCGAGGACCTCGCCGAGGACGGGGTCGTCTACGCCGAGGTGCGGTACGCGCCCGAGCAGCACCTGGAGGGCGGGCTGAGCCTCGAGGAGGTCGTCGAGGCGGTCAACGAGGGCTTCCGGCAGGGGGAGCGGCTCGCCCGGGAGAACGGCCGCCGCATCCGGGTCGGCGCCCTGCTGACCGCGATGCGGCACGCGGCCCGCTCCCTGGAGATCGCCGAACTCGCCAACCGCTACCGGGACTCGGGCGTGGCCGGCTTCGACATCGCGGGCGCCGAGGCCGGCTATCCGCCCACCCGCCACCTGGACGCCTTCGAGTACCTCAAGCGCGAGAACAACCACTTCACCATCCATGCCGGCGAGGCCTTCGGGCTGCCGTCCATCTGGCAGGCGCTCCAGTGGTGCGGCGCCGACCGACTCGGGCACGGGGTGCGGATCATCGACGACATCGAGGTCGCCGAGGACGGCTCGGTGCGGCTCGGGCGGCTGGCGTCGTACGTCCGGGACAAGCGCATCCCGCTGGAGATGTGCCCCAGTTCCAATCTGCAGACCGGGGCCGCGGCCTCGTACGCCGAGCATCCGATCGGGCTGCTGCGCCGGCTGCACTTCCGGGCGACGGTCAACACGGACAACCGGCTGATGTCGCACACCACCATGAGCCGGGAATTCGAGCATCTCATCGATGCATTCGGTTATACGCTCGACGATCTGCAGTGGTTCTCCGTCAATGCGATGAAATCAGCGTTCATTCCTTTCGATGAACGACTCGCGATGATCAATGACGTCATCAAACCCGGATATGCCGAACTGAAGTCCGAGTGGCTCTTCCAGTAGACCGCCTCCACCAGCGGTTCCTCCGATTCGGAAGGGTAGCGAAGGCTCGTTCGAGACCACGAAATGCGGACGCTCTTTCACGGGCCGTCCGCATTTCGGTGTTTGCGGGGCGCGGTCCGGCATGTTTACGGTCGAGGACCGCTCGGATCGTTTTTGATCATCCGTCTCCGCATTCAAGGACGCGTTCACGATGAAGCAGTCTGCTGCCAAGACCCTCGGTGTCGCCGCCCTCGGTGCCGCCTTCGCCGCCGTCGGCGCGGGTGCGGCCGACGCGGCCCCCGCCGCGCCGGGCGCCACGCAGGCCCTGGACACCGTCACCCAGGCGCTGCCGGCCGGCAATGTGACCCAGGCGCTGCCGGGCGCCGGTGAGGCCCTCGCCCAGGGGCAGGGTGCCGCCGTCACCGGGGTGGCCGCCGCGCGGCCGGTCGTGCAGAAGGTCCTCGCCCAGGGGCCGACCGCGCCGGTCGCCGGACTGCTCGGCGGGCTGCCGCTGCAGGGCCTGCCCACCCACGGCGTGCCGGTGAACGGGATCCCGCTCGGCTGACGCCGCGTCGGTGGTACGACGCCGCTGGGGCGCCCCGGAGCAGTCCGGGGCGCCCCAGCGGCGTTCGCACGCCGTGCTTCACCAGGCGGTGGAGCGGGCCTTGTCCTCGGACGGCAGCAGGAACCACAGGGCTATGTAGACCAGGAACTGCGGGCCCGGCAGCAGGCAGGACAGCAGGAAGATCACTCGCATCGTCGTCGCGGACGTGCCGAAGCGCCGTGCCAGCGCGGCGCACACGCCGCCGATCATGCGGCCGTGGGTGGGGCGGGCAAGGGCGGTCATGTCGGCTCCTCCGTCGTCGTCGGCTCGCTCCCGAGCCGGTGGCCGGGGCGGCCCGGTCGGCCGGCCCCGTCTGTTGTCCAGAGTAGGGAGACGAAGGGGACGAAGCGTCGCTCTACGGGGCTATCCCGACCCTGGGAATCGTCGGGGTCCGCCCCTGAGACGGCTCCTCCCGCGCGGTGACCTGCTCGTCCTCGCGGTCGACGTGCGCCTCCCGGCGCCGCAGCCAGGCACGTCCCGCCGGAACGACGGCCAGGTGGGCCAGCGCCACGCCCACCGTGTTCAGCAGCAGCGAGTCCACATCCACCACCCGGCCGGGCACGCCGGTCTGCAGCAGGGCTATGCCCAGCGAGATCAGGGCGCCCGCGGCCGCCGTACGGGCCAGGGAGGCGAGCGGGGAGACGGTGAGCCTGCCGTGCACCAGTGGCAGCAGCACGCCCAGCGGTGCGAGCAGCGCCAGCCCCTCACCGATGGGTCTGGCCGCCTTCGGCCAGCCCAGCGCCAGGTCGGCACGTATGCCCGCCAGCGGGTGCAGATTGGCGGGCATCACCCAGGGAACGTTCAGGGGCCGCAGCATCAACCAGGCGACGAGCGCGAGATGCGCGACGAGGAGGACGCCTCCTGTCACCCGGATACGGATCGCGGCGCTGCCGCCGACGGAGCCTTGACGCTGCACGCCGACGTAGACGCGGCGCCGAGTACGAACGGTTCCGCACGACCCCGCGCCCCTTGGAACCCCTGACGACAAGGCGCTCCAGCCGCGGCCCCGCGCTTCTCCGGCTCGCTCAGGGTGCCACCGTGAGTTCGGGCCCCGGGTGCGGCACGGTGAGTGCGTCGAGCAGGTGCTGGGCGTCGACAGGGACGGGCAGGGCCCGGCCGACGAGGTCGGCGGGGGTTTCGGGGTGGGTGGGGTTGATCCGCACGAGGCGTGCCCGGGGGAGGTGGCGGGTGAGGTGTTCGCCGGGCCATCGGATCACGCCGGGGGTGTTGAATCCGGCGCCGAACTCCAGGATGAGCAGACGGGTGCCGGAGGGGGCCGCGCCCAGCCAGTCCTGGAGGCGGCGGCCCGCGGCCAGGTAGGGGGCGTCGATGAACTCGGGGCCGATGCGGACGTTGATCTCGACCTCGCCGCCGCAGTTCGGGCAGCAGGGCAGGGCGTCGGGGTCGGTGACGGCGCCGGTGGCCGGGTCGTACGCGGCGAGGAGCCGTGCGACGAGGGGCCGGCTGTCCCAGACGGCGGCGGGGGTGCAGGGGGTGGTGCACTGGTAGCGGCCGTAGTCGCCCTGCGGGGTGAATATCCGGTCGGGGGCGAAGCCGTTACGGGCGAAGAGGCCGTCCACGTTGGACGTCATCACCCAGTGGTCCTTGTCGCCGACCAGTGCGCGCAGCCGCTGGTAGAGGGGGTTGGGGGCGGGTGAGAAGCGGATGTCGTCGATGTGGACGGCCCAGTAGCCCCACAGCAGCTCGGGCGGCAGGGGCACGCCGACGAGGTAGCGGGAGCGCAGGCCGAGGCGGTGCAGGGCGGGGAAGAGCTCCTGGAAGCGGTCTTCGTCGCCGTAGTCGTACCCGGCGGCGGCGCTGAGTCCGGCTCCGGCCGTGATCAGGACGCGGTCGGCCTCGGCGAGCCAGTCGCGCACCGTGCCGGCGGCGCCTTCCAGGTCGAAGGTGGGGTGGTTCATCGGCGCTGGATCCCTCCGGTCAGTGCACGGACGTAGGCGGCGCGGTCGTCGTTCGCGTACACGTTGAAGATCACGCGGTCGAGGCGTGCGGGGTGGCGGTCGAGCCAGTCGGCCACGGTGTTCAGGGCGATGCGGGCCGCGGGCGTCCTGGGGTAGCCGTAGACGCCGGTGCTGATTCCGCAGAACGCGACGGTGCGCAGGCCGTCCACCTCGGCGGCGAGATCGAGACAGGCGCGGTACGAGGCCGCCAGAGCCTGCTGGTGCCGCGGGAGCACGGGGCCGTCGACGATCGGGCCGACGGTGTGCAGGACGTAGCGGGCGGGCAGGTGGTAGCCCCTAGTGATCTTCGCGGTGCCGGTCGGCTCCGGGTGACCCTGCAGGGTCATGATCGTGTGGCAGTCGGCGCGCAGGCGGGGGCCGGCCGCGGCGTGGATGGCGTTGTCGATGCACGCGTGCATCGGGGCGAAGCAGCCGAGCAGGGCGCTGTTGGCGGCATTGACGACGGCGTCCGCGTCGAGGGTGGTGATGTCGCCCTGCCACAGCGACGTACGGTCGGCGGCCCGGTACGTGGTGCCGGGAAACGCGTCGCGGATGGTGGGGAGCGAGGCCGCGTCGGTGGTGTCGCGCGCCAGGCGTTCACCGGCCAGGAGCGCGTCCAGCACCTGGGCGGTCCGGGCGGGCAGCGGGTCCGGTTCCCGGACGGTCAGCACGGCGCGCAGCAGCCGCCGGGCGGCGGCGTCGTCGAGCCGGTCCGCCGCGCCGGGCCGCAACCCGGCCCGCGCCGCCACCGGGTCGTCGGCCAGCAGGTCGAGTGCCTCGCGGACCTGGTCGGCGGGCCGGGTGGCCGGGGCCTGCCGGGCGAGGGGCCGGAAGGGTTCGTCCAGGGTGACGGCGGTGCCGTAGGCGTCGAGCGGCAGTTCGATGGTGTGCACGAGAGTCTCCGGGCGGTGCGGGACGCGCCGCCGCGGCCACCCGGCGTTGCCGGGCCTGCGCGGGCGGCGCGTCCGTGCGGATTCGAGGGTTCCGGTGTGGAGTACGGCGGCGCGGTCGCCGCCCGCCCGGTCGTGGGTGTCAGAACAGGCCGTTGTCGTGGGGGAGTTCGGCCGCGATCGGGGCGATGACGTCCCAGTGCTCGACGATCTTGCCGTCGGCCACGCGGAAGAGGTCGTAGTACGCGACGGGGACACCGAACTCGCCCTCGGACTGGAGCAGGACGAACTCGCCCTCGGCGATGACCTTGTGGACGGTCTTGTAGACGAGGTTCTTGCCCTGCTCGGCCCACTTCGCGGCGGCGGCACCGAAACCGTCCAGGCCGTCGGCGGCCTCCGGGTTGTGCTGGTGGTAGGTCTCGGTCGAGATGTAGTCGGTGAGCACCGAGTAGTCGGCCTCGACCAGGATCTTCTGTGCGAACTCGGCGACCAGGGCGCGGTTGGCCTCGGTCGTCTCCGGCGCGGTGACCTCGGCGGGACCGTCGGTCTGCGAGCGGCCCGAGGCGGTGTTCTCGACCACCGGGGTCAGGGCGTCCCAGTGCTCGGCGAGCTTGCCGTCGGCGTCGACGCGGAAGATGTCGAAGGCGACCAGCGGTTCGGGGCCGAAGCCGTGGTACGTGCCGTGCAGGGCCACCAGGTCACCGTCGGCTATCACCCGGGCTCCCTCGTAACGGAAGCCCTCCGGCAGCCCGGCGACCAACTGGCGCAGGGCCTCGGGGCCGTCGGCGGCCAGGGCGCTGTGCTGGCGGTAGTCGGCGGCGACCCAGCGGTCCACCGCACTCGGGTCCTTCTGGCCGAACAGCTCTCCGGCGGCGGACAGGACGGTGTTCTTGGCGTTGCTCATGACGGGTCGTCTCCTTGCGAGGTCAGGTCATGGGTGGAGGGCTTGGTGACGGGTGTCGTCAGACGCTGGTCGAGTGCGGCGGTCAGGGAAGCGGCCGTGGAGGCCGCGCCGCCCATCTGGTCCGCGCCGTCAGCGGTGTGCAGCAGGAGCGTCGGGTAGGAGGTGACGCGCAGGCGGCGCAGTGCGCGGAAGTCGGCGCGGGCCTTCTCCCGGCCGGCCGGGGAAGCGAATGCCGCGGCCACGGCGTCCGCGTCCGCGCCGAACTCGTCGGCTATGTCCCGGTAGACCGCGGCGTCGGACAGGCTGCGGCCGTCGACGAACCACGCTCGTTGCACGGCCTCGGCCGCGTCGAGTTCGCCGATGCCGGGCTGGTCGCGCAGCGCGGACAGTCCCGCCGCCGCGGCGGCCGAGTCCAGCACGGTCGTCCCCTGCGACAGCGCGCGCTCATAGCCCGCGCCGAAGACGACACCGGTCAACCGCGCGATGCGGTCCCGCTCCGCCGGCAGGTTCGGGTAGGCCGCCACCGGCCGTACCCGGGCACCGGTGAAGAGGCCCGCCGACAGGACACCGAGCCGGACGCGGTGTGCGTTGTCCTCGGCGAACTCCCGCAGGGCCGGGCCGAAGCCGTAGCACCAGGGGCAGTACGCGTCGAAGGCGTACGTCAGCGAGGCTCGCTCCGCCGAAGGCATCACACTCCCCCTCTCGTGTCTCTTGCTGCTTTCCGACATCGTCTTGATGCCGGATGAGCTGACACCTCTAAATTAGGGGCGGTGAACAGGGTGACTCAGATACGCTGACGACTCACGATGGTCAAAAAACGACATGATGCCGATCGCGGCATCCCGGAGATCTCCTTCGCCGCGCCCGCCGGAACCCCCGCGGGCGTCGAAGTGCTGCCCCTCGCGGACCTGAGCCGGCGCGTGCCCGCCGAACGGCTCACCGCTCCCCAGCGCCCGGACTTCCACCACCTGATCACCCTCACCGGCGGAACCCTGTGGCACACGGTCGACTTCACCGCCTACGCCCTCGACCCCGGCTCCTGGCTCTGGGTACGCCCCGGCCAGGTCCAGCAGTGGGGCGACCTCACCCACGCCGAAGGCACCCTGATCCTGTTCCGCCAGGACTTCCTCGACCCGGCCACCACCGACGGCGCCCGCCTGGAGGACCCCCACGCCCCGATCCTGCGCCGTCCCCTTCCCGACGACGTCGCGGCCCTGCGGCTGGCCGCCGACCACCTCACCGCCGAGTTCCACGCACTCGGACGCCTGCCCCTGGAGATCCACACCGCGGCCATGCGCCACCTGCTGGCCGTCCTCGTCCTGCGCCTGGCCCACCTCACCGCGCCCGCCGGAAGTCCCGCACCCGAACCCGACGCCACCTATCTACGGTTCCGTGACGCCCTGGAGCGGGACTTCACCCGCACCCGCCGGGTCGAGGACTACGCCGAGGCGCTCGGCTACTCGGCCCGCACCCTCTCCCGCGCCACCCTCGCCGTCGCCGGCCTCGGCGCCAAGGAGTTCATCGACCGTCGCGTCGTCCTCGAGGCCAAGCGCCTCCTGGCCCACAGCGACCGGACCTCCGCCCGCATCGCCGACCACCTCGGCTTCTCCAGCGCGACCCACTTCAGCAAGTACTTCCACCAGCGCACCGGACAGACCCCGATCGCCTTCCGCAGCAGGGTCCGCGGGCACGCCGCGAAGTGAGACCCGGACCGGCCCGGGAACAGGCCGGGCGGGCCGTGCCCAGCGGCCACGTCCCAGGGCGTCGCGGTGCCGTCAGCCGCCCGCGGTGACCTCGCTGGACGGGGGCTCCACGGTGCCCGGACGGTTGCGGACGTCGTCGGTGCACTCGTAGCGGCGCGGGGGTTCGGTGCCGGGGCCGCCGAGGACGACCGAGCCGTCGCCCTCCGCCGCGGCCGAGTCGGAGAGCGTGCACACGACCTGGGCGAGGGAGTACGCGGAGAGCCGGCCCGGGGCCGTGCTCAGGCGCAGTGCCTCCTCAGGGTCCCCGTGGCCCGGTCCGGACACGCTCAGGCCGCCCGGCACGTACGTCAGGTAGCCGGCCGCCCGTTCCGGGGCCGACGGGGACGCGGCCAGCTGGTCCAGCAGCCCCTGCGCGATCATGACCCGGCGTTTGGCGTCCGGGGTGCCCTCCGGGACGCGGACCGTCCGGTCGACGGTCACCAGGGACGACCCGCACAGCAGGAAGACCTGGACGGGCACCCCGTGCGAGGACTGCGTCGACAGGTCGGGGCCGGTCAGCGAGCACGGGACCCGCGAGGGCGCCGCGCCGAAGTCCGTCGGCACCTCGGTGGGCCGGATCCCGCACCCGGTGAGAAGCGCGCCGAGGAGGGGCAGCGCCAGCAGCCGTCGTACCGTCGTCGCGTTCACGACCCCTCCTTCCCGCGGCCCTCGGCCTCGTCGTCCTTGTCGCACTCGGTGTCCTGCTCGGTCAGCCGCGAGGCGTGCTGGGGCAGCCGCAGGGTGAACACCGCGCCGCCCTCGGGGGAGTTGGCCGCGGTGATCTCGCCGCCGTGGATGTGCGCGTTCTCCAACGCGATGGACAGACCCAGGCCGCTGCCCTCGGAGCGCGGCCGGGAGGCGCTGGCCTTGTAGAACCGGTCGAAGACGTGCGGCAGGACCTCCTCGGGGATGCCGGGCCCGTGGTCCCGCACGGCGATGACCAGGTCGGCGTCCTCCTTGTCGTCCATGCGCACCGACACCCGCACCGGCGATCCGCCGTGCTTGAGCGCGTTGCCGATCAGGTTGGCGAGGATGACGTCGAGGCGGCGCGGGTCGAGCTGGGCGTGGATGCCGCGCTCGGCGTCGAGTTCGACGGCGTCCAGCCAGGCGCGGGCGTCGATGCACGCGGTGATCTGGTCGGCGATGTCGACGTCGTCCAGGACCAGCCGCGCGGTGCCCGCGTCGAAGCGGGTGACCTCCATCAGGTTCTCGACCAGGTCGTTCAGCCGCCGCGTCTCGCTGACCACCAGCCGGACCGCGGGCTCGATCATCGGGTCGATGCCGCCGGCCTCGGAGTCCAGCTCCTCCTCCAGCACCTCCGTGACGGCGGTGATCGCCGTCAGGGGCGTGCGCAGTTCATGGCTCATGTCGGCCACGAAGCGGCGGGAGGCCTCGTCCCGGGCGGCCATGTCGGCGACCCGCTTCTCCAGCGCCTCGGCCGCGTTGTTGAACGTCCGTGACAGATCGGCGAGTTCATCGGTCCCGGACACCCGCAGCCGGGTGTCCAGCCTGCCCTCGCCGAGCCGTCGCGCGGCCACCCCGAGCCGGTGCACCGGCTTCAGCACGGTCGTGGCGGCGGCCTGGGCGAGCAGCGCCGAGCCGATCAGCGCGAGACCGGTCGCGATCCCCAGCGACCAGGCGAGCGAGTTGAGGTCCTTCGCCTCCGGCTCCAGCGACTTGGCCATGTATCCGGTCGGGCCGCCGCCTATCACCTTCGTACCGGCCACCAGATAGGGCGTGCCGTGGCTGACGATCCGCTGCCAGTACAGGTGGTACGACGCCGTGTTGCCGCCGGTCACCTTCTGCCGCTTGTCCACCGCGGCCCGCAGCGACCCGGGCACGTCCTCCAGCGAGAAGCCGTTGATCCCGCCCGAACTGCCGTACACCGTCTTGCCGTTCGGGTCCTGGCCGACCAGCAGCACGCTGAAACGCTGACTGCTGCCCGCCATCTGGCCCGCCGCGCGCTGCAGTTCGTCCTGGGAGGGGTGCACGGGCAGGGCGCCGGCCCGGTTCTGCATCTCCTGCTGGAAGTCGCGCAGCACCGCGTCCTGGGCGCGGGTGAGCACCGCCTCCCGGTTCAGCCAGTAGGCGATGCCCGACGCGGACACCGCGGCGGTCAGCGCGACCAGCCCGAAGACGAGGACCAGCCGGAGCCTGAGGCTGGTGAACCGCAGCCGTGACAGCCTTCCTTTGCGCCCCGCGGCCCAGCCGCGCAGCCCCCCTCGCGTATCGGTCACTGAGGAGCGTCCAGGCGGTAGCCGACACCACGGACGGTACGGATCAGGGTCGGGGACGAGGGCACGTCCTCCACCTTGGCGCGCAGCCGCTGCACACAGGCGTCCACCAGGCGTGAGTCGCCCAGGTAGTCGTGCTCCCACACGAGCCGCAGCAGCTGCTGCCGCGACAGCGCCTGACCGGGCCGCCGGCTCAGCTCCAGCAGCAGCCGCAGCTCGGTCGGCGTCAGCTGGAGGTCCTCGCCGTTCTTGGTCACGGTCATCGCCGACCGGTCGATGACAAGGCTGCCGAAGGACGCCGAATCGCTGGACTCGCGCTCCCCGCGCCGCAGCACGGCGCGGATCCGGGCGTCCAGCACCCGGCCCTGCACGGGCTTGACGACGTAGTCGTCGGCGCCGGACTCCAGCCCGACCACCACGTCGATGTCGTCGCTCCGCGCGGTGAGCAGGATGATCGGCAGCTGGTCGGTGCGCCGGATGCGCCGGCACACCTCGAACCCGTCGATGCCGGGCAGCATCACGTCCAGCACGATCAGGTCCGGCCGCTGCTCGCGCAGCAGCTTCAGACCGTCCTCACCGCTGGCAGCGGTGGCCACTCGGTGTCCCTGACGCGTCAGGGAGAGCTCCAGGGCCGTGCGGATGGCGTCGTCGTCCTCGATCAGCAACAGGGAAGGCACGGGCTCATTCTGGCCCATGGAGGGGCTCTCGTACGACCCACCCGCATCGCGCCCTCTCGACCGCCGTCACCTGTGCGCCTCCTGTGACACCTCCGGGACCGGGCCCTGTGACAGGTCTGTGACAGTCGGCGGACATGGCCATGAAGGTCGATCGGCAAGCTTTTCGACACCGGCAGGAGAGCAAGCACCGCCGATCAGGCCGGCACCGGAAGTCCACGACGGGGAGCGCGAGATGAACACGCTGCACAGCATGAGCACCAGCGCCGTGGTCACGCGTCTGCACGACGTGCACCGGAGTTCGGAGAAGTCCGGCGCCGTGAGCCCGCGGGGGTGCGCTCGCGGCGCCGGGCGTCAGCACACCGGTTACATGACGGTGGTTGACGCGTACACGGGGGAAACACACGGGGGAAGCGCGTACAGGGAGGACCCGGGGGAGCGCCGCTCGCTGACGGAGGAGGAGTTCACCGCCTACGTCCAGGAGCGCCGCGCCTCCCTGTACGCCACCGCCTACCACCTGACCGGTGACCGCTTCGAGGCCGAGGACCTGCTGCAGAGCGCGCTGTTCTCGACGTACCGGGCGTGGGAGCGGATCAGCGACAAGGCGGCCGTCGGCGGATACCTCCGCCGCACCATGACCAACCTGCACATCAGCGCCTGGCGGCGCCGCAAGCTCAACGAGTACCCGACCGAGGAACTGCCGGAGACGCCCTCCGACACGGACGCGATGCGCGGCACGGAGCTGCGCGCGGTCCTGTGGCAGGCGCTGGCCCGGCTGCCCGAACTCCAGCGCACCATGCTGGTGCTGCGCTACTACGAGGGCCGCACGGACCCGGAGATCGCGGAGATCCTCAACATCAGCGTCGGCACGGTCAAGTCCAGCATCTGGCGCTCGCTGCGCCGGCTGCGCGAGGACGAGGTCCTCAGCTTCGGCCGTGACGAGGAGGACGCCTTCGGCGAGCTGGTCGCCTGAAGGTCCGGGGGAAACGGGGGAAACGGGGGACCACTGGGGGGTGGGCCCACGGGGGAAACACGGGGGAACGCAGGAACGGGACCGGAGGGCCGCAGGGTCCGCCCGGTCCCGCTTCTGTGTGTACGGGGAACCCGCGCGTACGAGCCCTACGCCGCCGTCTGCTGTCGCGTCGTCCGGCCCGCCGCGGCCGCCGCCAGCCGGCTCAGCGCCTCGTCCCGGTCGCAGGGGTGAGCGCCCAGGGCGACCTGACGGGCCACGATCGAACGCTCGGCGCGCATCAGCCGCCAGCCCCGCCGCAGCAGGAACGGCACCGACTTGCGGCCCTCCTTCAGATCGCGGACGAAGCGCCGTCGGAAGGTGGTGAACGGGCCGCGGGACAGACACAGCGCGTCCGCCAGCATGCCCAGCTCACGGCAGCGCGCGATGATCTCGGCGGCGAAGATGCCCTCCGCGATGAACAGCGAGGTACGGCCGATGTGCAGCGTCTCCTCGCCGGTGCGGGCGCTCAGCGAGATGTCGTACACCGGCACGGACGTCGACCCGGTGGCACACAGCCGCTTGATCGCCTCGACGGCGGCGTCCGCGTCCCACGACAGCGGGTGGTCCCAGTCGATGTCCGAACTCCCCTCCACCAGCGGCAGGGTGGGGTCGTCGGCTTCCTTGTAGAAGTCGTCGAGGCGCAGCACGGGAAGCCCGGAGCGGGCGGCGACCAGGGACTTGCCCGAACCCGAGGGGCCGCACAGCAGCACGACACGGGCGGGGGACGGGGGATGAATGCTCACGGAACACCAGTTTGACGCATGGGGGGCCTCCTGCCGAGCCCGCGGGTCGGCTTTTGAGCGTGAGTCACACCTCAACTACCCTACGTGTCGACCGCATTACCCTGCGCACCCGAAGGTGGCACCAGCGATGGCCCGACACACTTTCCCCCAGCACCCCACCGCGCAGCGCGCCCTGATCGCCCTCGCGACCACGGGGGCGGCACTGGCGGCGGGCGCGGCAACGGCACACGCGGAGGCGGGCGCCCCGGCCGTGGACGTCCCGCTGCGGCCCACCTCGCTCGGCGCGATCGACCCGCAGGCCGGTCTCCACGCCCTCACCGGCACCGTCGGCCACGTCACCGGCACGGTCGCCGCCCTCAAGCCCAACCCGCTCGCGGGTACGGGCGTCGACCCCCTGGACAACGGGGTGGGGACGCAGGTGGCCGACTTCAAGTCGGTCGGCTCACGGACGCTGACGGCGCCGATCGCCCAGGCGCCATCCGTGGGCAGCGTCCCGGTGGTAGGGCAGGTCCTCGGAGCCCTGGGGCACTGAAGCGCCCTGAAGGGGCGCGGGGAACCGCGCGATCAACCATCCGCGACCCGCAGTCGGCAGATCACGGCAGCTCCCCGCCGCTACCCCGTCAGTAAGAAGACCCCGACGCTCCCAGCGACCCCGTCGGGTGCCACACCGTCTTCGTCTCCAGGAACGCCGTCATCCGCTCGGTTCCGGGCGTCTCGAAATAATCCACAGCCTGTGGACGCAGCACCCGCTTCAGATTGTCGGCCGCCGCGATCTCCAGCTCCTTCGCCAGCACCTCGTCCGCGCCCGCGAGGTCGATCGCGTTGACGTCCTGGTGCGCGGCCAGTGGCGCGGCGATCTCCGCCGTACGGCCGGACAGGACGTTGACGACACCGCCGGGGACGTCGGAGGTCGCCAGCACCTCGCCCAGGGAGAGGGCGGGGAGCGGGGCCTTCTCGGAGGCGATCACGACCGCCGTGTTGCCGGTGGCGATCACCGGGGCGAGTACGGAGACCAGGCCGAGGAAGGACGACTCCTGCGGGGCCAGGACGGCGACCACGCCGGTCGGCTCCGGGGAGGAGAGGTTGAAGAACGGGCCCGCGACCGGGTTGCCGCCGCCGACCACCTGGGCGATCTTGTCGGTCCAGCCCGCGTACCAGACCCAGCGGTCGATCGCGGCGTCCACGACCGCGGCGGCCTTCGACTTCGACAGGCCCTCCGCGTCCGCGACCTCCCGGACGAACTGCTCCTTGCGGCCCTCCAGCATCTCCGCGACACGGTAGAGGACCTGGCCGCGGTTGTACGCCGTCGCGCCCGACCAGCCGCCGAACGCCTTGCGCGCGGCGACGACCGCGTCACGGGCGTCCTTGCGGGAGGACTGGGGGGCGTTCGCCAGCCACTTGCCCTTGGAGTCGGTCACCTCGTACACCCGGCCGCTCTCGGAACGCGGGAACTTCCCGCCGACGTACAGCTTGTAGGTCTTGAAGACCGACAGTCGGGGCTCGGTCTTTTCGGTCTTCTCAGACATCGAGGTACGCCTCCAGGCCGTGGCGGCCGCCCTCGCGGCCGAAGCCCGACTCCTTGTAGCCGCCGAACGGCGAGGTCGGGTCGAACTTGTTGAACGTGTTGGACCAGACGACACCGGCGCGCAGCTTGTTCGCGACGGCCAGGATCCGGGAGCCCTTCTCGGTCCAGATGCCCGCCGAGAGGCCGTACTGCGTGTTGTTCGCCTTGGCGACCGCCTCTTCGGGCGTGCGGAAGGTGAGGACCGACAGCACCGGGCCGAAGATCTCGTCGCGGGCGATGGTGTGCGCCTGGGTGACGTTCGTGAAGAGCGTCGGGGCGAACCAGTAGCCGGACGACGGGAGTTCGCAGGCCGGCGACCACCGCTCGGCGCCCTCCGCCTCGCCCTGGTCGGCCAGCGTGCTGATCCGGGCCAGCTGCTCGGCGGAGTTGATCGCGCCGATGTCGGTGTTCTTGTCCAGCGGGTCGCCGAGGCGCAGCGTGGACAGGCGGCGCTTGAGGGAGTCCAGCAGCTCGTCCTGGATCGACTCCTGGACGAGGAGGCGGGAGCCGGCGCAGCAGACCTGGCCCTGGTTGAAGAAGATGCCGGTGACGATGCCCTCGACGGCCTGGTCGATGGGGGCGTCGTCGAAGACGATGTTGGCGCCCTTGCCACCCAGTTCGAGGGTCAGCTTCTTCTTCGTGCCGGCCACCGTGCGGGCGATCTCCTTGCCCACGGCGGTGGAGCCGGTGAAGGCGACCTTGTTCACGTCCGGGTGCGCGACCAGCGCGGCGCCCGCGTCACCGTACCCGGGAAGGATGTTGACGACACCCTTCGGCAGGCCCGCCTGGCGGCAGATGTCGGCGAAGAACAGGGCGGACAGCGGGGTCGTCTCAGCGGGCTTGAGGACGACCGTGTTGCCGGTCGCCAGCGCCGGGGCGATCTTCCACGCCAGCATGAGGAGGGGGAAGTTCCAGGGGATGACCTGGCCGGCGACGCCCAGCGGACGCGGGTCGGCACCGAACCCGGCGTGGTCGAGCTTGTCGGCCCAGCCCGCGTAGTAGAAGAAGTGCGCGGCGACCAGCGGGAGGTCCGCGTCGCGGGTCTCCTTGATCGGCTTGCCGTTGTCCAGCGTCTCCAGGACGGCCAGCTCACGGCTGCGCTCCTGGACGATGCGGGCGATGCGGAACAGGTACTTGGCGCGCTCGGAGCCGGGCAGCGCCGACCACTTCTCGAACGCCTTGCGGGCGGCCTTCACCGCGCGGTCGACGTCGGCCTCGCCGGCCTGGGCGACCTCGGAGAGGACCTCCTCGGTGGACGGGGAGACCGTCTTGAAGACCTTGCCGTCGGTGGCCTCGGTGAACTCGCCGTCGATGAAGAGGCCGTAGGAGGGGGCGATGTCGACGACGGAGCGGGACTCGGGCGCCGGCGCGTACTCGAAGAGAGATGCCATGATGATCAGTCCACCGTCACGTAGTCGGGGCCGGAGTAGCGGCCGGTGGCCAGCTTCTGGCGCTGCATCAGCAGGTCGTTGAGGAGCGAGGAGGCGCCGAAGCGGAACCAGCGGTTGTCCAGCCAGTCCTCGCCCGCGGTCTCGTTGACCAGGACCAGGAACTTGATCGCGTCCTTGGTGGTCCGGATGCCGCCCGCGGGCTTCACGCCGACCTGCACGCCGGTCTGGGCGCGGAAGTCGCGCACCGCCTCCAGCATCAGCAGGGTGTTGGCGGGGGTCGCGTTGACGGCGACCTTGCCGGTGGACGTCTTGATGAAGTCGGCCCCCGCCAGCATGCCCAGCCAGCTCGCCCGGCGGATGTTGTCGTACGTCGACAGCTCGCCGGTCTCGAAGATGACCTTCAGCCGGGCGCTGGTCCCGCAGGCCTCCTTCACGGCGACGATCTCGTCGTACACCTTCAGGTACTTGCCGGCGAGGAACGCGCCCCGGTCGATGACCATGTCGATCTCGTCGGCGCCCGCGGCGACGGCCTCACGCACGTCGGCCAGCTTGACGTCGAGCGCGGCACGGCCGGCCGGGAAGGCGGTGGCGACCGAGGCGACCTTGACGTCCGGAACTCCGCCGGCGGCAAGGATCGCCTCCTTGGCGACGGCCACCATGTCGGGGTAGACGCAGACGGCCGCGGTCATGGGGGCCGTCCGGTCCGTCGGGTCCGGGTGGACCGCCTTGGCGCCGAGCGCCCGGACCTTGCCCGGGGTGTCCGCGCCTTCCAGCGTCGTCAGGTCGACCATCGAGATGGCGAGGTCGATGGCGTACGCCTTCGCGGTGGTCTTGATGGAACGGGTGCCGAGAGACGCGGCGCGCGCCTCCAGGCCGACCGTGTCGACGCCGGGCAGCCCGTGGAGGAAGCGGCGCAGCGTGCTGTCGGACGCGGTGACGTCGGCGAGAGCGAGTGCTGGGGATGCAGTGGTGGGCATGGTCACCAGACGAGCATATCTACGCGCGTAGCGGCTGTACACCCCGGGGAGCGGTTCCGATGGAGCGCCGTGCGGTGCGCGGACCTCAGGGGCGCGGGGAACCGCGCGAGCAGCCACCGGCAACCCGCACCCGCGCACGGACAGGTCCCCCACGACGCCTGGGCCCCCGGCTGAGCCCCGCGGGCATGATGCACAATCGGGGCCATGACGACCCCGGACCACCAGTCACCCGCGTCACAGCCGCCGGCACCCACCGCCAAGGACCGGATCTATCGCTCGCCCCTGGCGCTCGTGGGCGGCGTGCTGCTGCTCGCGCTCGTCGCCTGGCTCGGCGTCGACGGGTTGGTCCGCGGCCACGGGCGCACACCGTGGCTGGCGCTCGCCGGGATGATCCTGATCTTCCCGCTGGTGACCGCCTTCACGCTGCGTCCGGCCGTGTTCGCGAACGAGGACCGGCTGCGGGTGCGCAACCCGTTCCGGGTGATCGTCCTGCCCTGGGGCGAGATCGAGACCCTGCGCTCCGGCTACTCCAACGAGGCCGTCGTCAAGTCCGGCACCAAGTACCAGCTGTGGGCCGTCCCCGTCTCGCTCCGCGCCCGCAAGAAGGCGACGCGCCGCCAGGCCCAGGCGGCGGCCGACGCGGCCCGCGCCGCCCGCGGCGAGCGGCCCCGCGGTGGGATGTTCGGGGGTGCCGGCGGGTTCGGAGGTGCCGGTGGATTCGGTGGCGGTGCCGGTACGGACACCCCTGCCGGGCCCGTCCGCGCGGAGACCGACAAGATCATGGACGACCTGCGCGGGGACCTGGAGCGGCGTCGTACGGAGGAGTCGGCTCAGGGCGAGGTCACGGTGCGCTGGGCGTACGAGGTGATCGCCCCGGCGGTCGCGGGCGCGGTGCTGCTGGCGATCCTGTTGGCGATCGGCTGAGGTCCGGCTGACGCCGTTACGCTCTGGCGTACGGGAGGAAGTCGGCCCAGGCGGTGGATCCGCAGAGTCACTGGTCCCGGACATGCGGAAATGCAGAAATGCGGAAATGCGGAAATGGGGTGCCCCGGGACCAGGGCACCCCATCGATGTCGTACGGCTGCGCCTCAGATACCGGCCGCCGCCGACAGATCCCGCTTGATCGCGGCGAGCAGCTCGCTCGCCCGGGCGTGCGCGGCCGGGAGGGCGGTGTGGTCCGCGACCGGGACGACGACCTCCAGGTAGCACTTGAGCTTGGGCTCGGTGCCGCTCGGGCGGACGATGACGCGGGCGCCGTCGAGGGTGTAGCGCAGACCGTCGGTGGGCGGCAGCGTGGCCGTGCCCTGGTTGAGGTCCTCGGCGTGGACGACCGGCAGGCCCGCCAGCTCCGTGGGCGGCTGCTCGCGCAGGCGGCGCATCGCGTCGGAGATGACCGAGAGGTCCTCGACACGGACCGACAGCTGGTCGGTGGCGTGCAGGCCGTGCTCCACGGCGAGGTCGTCGAGGAGGTCGACGAGGGTGCGGCCCTCCTCCTTGAGCACGGAGGCCAGCTCGGTGATGAGCAGGGCGGCGGTGATGCCGTCCTTGTCGCGCACGCCCTCGGGGTCGACGCAGTAGCCGAGGGCCTCCTCGTAGCCGTAGCGCAGGCCGTCCACGCGGGCGATCCACTTGAAGCCCGTCAGGGTCTCTCGGTACGGCAGCCCCGCCTTCCCGGCGATCCGGCCGAGGAGGGAGGAGGAGACGATCGACTCGGCGAACACGCCGCTCACGCCGCGCCGGACCAGGTGGGCGGCGAGCAGGGCGCCGACCTCGTCGCCGCGCAGCATCCGCCAGTCGCCGCCGTCCTTGACGGCCACCGCGCAGCGGTCGGCGTCGGGGTCGTTGGCGATGATCAGGTCCGGGTCGCTCACGCGGGCCTGCGCGAACGACAGGTCCATCGCGCCCGGCTCCTCCGGGTTCGGGAAGGCGACCGTCGGGAAGTCCGGGTCCGGCTCGGCCTGCTCGGCGACGAGCACCGGCGCGGGGAAGCCGGCGCGGGCGAAGGCGGCCACCAGGACGTCCCGGCCGACGCCGTGCATGGCCGTGTACACGGTACGGGCGGTGCGCGGGGAGTCCGCGGCCAGGACGGCGTCCGTACGGGCCAGGTAGGCGTTCAGGACGGAGTCGTCCAGGGTCTCCCAGCCCGCGTCCGGGCGGGGGACGTCGTGCAGGGAGACGATCGCGTCGATCTCGGCGGCGATCTCGGCGTCGGCGGGCGGGACGATCTGGGAGCCGTCGCCGAGGTACACCTTGTAGCCGTTGTCCCGCGGCGGGTTGTGGCTGGCGGTGACCTCCACGCCGGCGACCGCGCCCAGATGCCGTATGGCGAACGCCAGGACGGGGGTGGGCAGGGGGCGGGGGAGGACCGCCGCGCGCAGGCCGGCGCCGGTCATGACGGCGGCGGTGTCCCGGGCGAAGTCGGCGGACTTGTGGCGGGCGTCGTAGCCCACGACGACGAGTCCGTCGCCCTGCCCCTTGCTCCTCAGGTAGGCGGCGAGGCCCGCGGCGGCGCGGATCACGACGCTGCGGTTCATGCGCATCGGGCCGGCGCCGAGTTCACCGCGCAGGCCCGCGGTGCCGAACTGGAGGGTTCCGCCGAACCGGGCCGCCAGCTCCGTGACGTCACCGGCGTCGATCAGCCCGGCGAGTTCCTCGCGGGTCTCCGCGTCGGGGTCCTCGGCGAGCCATGCCTTGGCCTTGGCGATCAGATCGTCGTGCACCTGGGGATCAACCTCTCCTGTGTGTGTTTGCCCACCAGTCCCGCCCGCCGCCTGCCGGCTCGTTCGGCCGGGAGGCGGACGGGCGGGGTCGCGCCCGGCGCCGTCGCGGCGCCGCGGACCTGCTTACAGCCGGCCCAGCACCTGCGCCAGCAGCTGGCCCATACGGGCGGCCGAGTCGCGGCCGGCCTGGAGCACCTCTTCGTGGTTCAGGGGCTCGCCCGTCATGCCCGCCGCGAGGTTGGTGACCAGGGAGATGCCCAGCACCTCGGCGCCCGCCTCACGCGCGGCGATGGCCTCGAGGACCGTGGACATGCCGACGAGGTCCGCACCGATGACCCGGGCCATGCGGATCTCCGCCGGGGTCTCGTAGTGCGGGCCGGGGAACTGCGCGTAGACACCCTCCTCCAGGGAGGGGTCGATCTCCTTGCACAGGGCGCGCAGACGCGGGGAGTACAGGTCGGTCAGGTCGACGAAGTTGGCGCCGACGATCGGGGAGGTCGCCGTCAGGTTCAGGTGATCGCTGATCAGGACCGGCTGGCCGGGGCGCATGCCCTCGCGCAGACCGCCGCAGCCGTTGGTGAGGACCACGGTCTTGCAGCCGGCGGCCACGGCCGTACGGACGCCGTGCGCGACGGCGGCGACGCCACGGCCCTCGTAGTAGTGCGTGCGGCCGAGGAAGACCAGCGCGCGCTTGTCACCGAAGGAGTACGAGCGGATCTTGCCGCCGTGTCCCTCGACGGCCGGCGGCGGGAAGCCGGGCAGCTCTGTGACCTGGAACTCGGCGTCGGGTGCGCCCAGGGCGTCGACGGCGGGAGCCCAGCCGGAGCCCATCACGAGGGCGACGTCGTGGGTCTCGGCGCCCGTCAGCTCGCGCAGGCGCGCGGCGGCGGCGTCGGCGGCGGCGTGGGGGTCGCCCTGGATGTCGTCCGGAAGAAGAGATGCGTTCACGCGTCGAGGGTAGCCGGTTTACGCCTACGCGCGTAGATGCCAGAGGTCACGGGATCGCGATCGTTGTCTTGTCGTTTCCGACGAAACCGTTCCGTGGGCAGGACGGTCACTCGTCGGTGATGAGGACGTCCTTGTCATTGAAGACCTCGACGATGAAGATCAGCAGACGGCCTCGGCTGACCGTGTACTCCACGAGGATGTTCTGCGTGAGGCGGATCGTACGGTCGTCGCCGGTGGAGCCTATGGGCCGCGACACGGAGAGGAAGGGGTCGCGGGCCAGAAGGGCGATGCCCTTGTCGAACGAGGTGCGCTGCCGGTCGTCCAGGCGGTCGCGGGCCTCGGCGGCCTGCACCGTGTAATAGACGTCATACGTGGTGGGGGTCATGCGTACTCCCGATGGTGCGTCGGCTACCCAAGTCTAAGGAGCCGACTTCCGTCAGCACGGCCTCTTGCGCAGCTCCATCACGTAATCGTGTGGCGCCCCGGCCGATTCCGCCGCATCGGCGATCTCGCCCAGGTACCGGGCCGAGGGCAGGCCGCCCTCGTAGCCGTTGAGGACGTACGCCCAGGCCTGCTCCTCGCCGTCCAGCGTGTGCGCGCGCAGCCGCACGCGCCGGTAGATGCCGAGGTCGACGCCCTCCCAGCGGTCCAGCGACTCCTCGTCCATCGACGCGATGTCGTACAGGCCGACGAAGACCTGCGCACCGGGCTCCTCGACGATCGTCGCCAGCGCGCCCTCCCAGCCCAGCTGTTCGCCGCCGAAGGTCAGCCGCCAGCCGTTGAGCCAGCCGGTGGCGCGCAGCGGGGAGTGCGGGGCGCGGCGGGACATCAGCCGCGTTTCGAGGTTGCCGGCGTACGCGGCATAGAGCGACATGGGGGAGAGCGTACGGCAGCGGAAAACTCGCGCGTCACACGTCCCCGGGGTCCCGCTCGCCCCGTCGGCGGCGCCCCCGGGCAGTGGCACCTTGAGGCGTGCGGGACAATGGGGTACGTGACTCGGATCGTGATCATCGGTGGCGGACCCGGCGGATACGAAGCGGCGCTGACGGCGGCGCAGCTCGGCGCGGAGGTGACCGTCGTGGACTGCGACGGTCTGGGCGGGGCGTCGGTGCTGACCGACTGCGTACCGTCGAAGACCCTTATCGCTACGGCCGAGGTGATGACCACCTTCGACTCCTCCTACGAGGAGCTGGGCATCATCGTGGCCGACGACACCCCGCACATCGAGCAGCCGGCCCGCGTCGTCGGTGTGGACCTCGGCAAGGTCAACCGGCGTGTGAAGCGCCTCGCGCTCGCCCAGTCCCACGACATCACCGCCTCCGTCACGCGGGCCGGCGCCCGGGTCATGCGCGGGCGCGGCCGGCTGGAGGGCATGCAGGCCCTCGACGGCTCTCGCAAGGTCGTCGTCAGCGCCGCCGACGGCAGCGAGGAGACCCTCATCGCCGACGCCGTGCTCATCTCCACCGGCGGTCACCCGCGCGAGCTGCCCGACGCCCAGCCCGACGGCGAGCGCATCCTGAACTGGACCCAGGTCTACGACCTCACCGAACTGCCGGAAGAGCTGATCGTGGTCGGTTCCGGTGTCACCGGCGCCGAGTTCGCCGGCGCGTACCAGGCGCTCGGCTCCAAGGTCACCCTGGTCTCCTCCCGCGACCGCGTGCTGCCGGGCGAGGACCCCGACGCCGCCGCCGTCCTCGAGGACGTCTTCCGCCGCCGCGGCATGAACGTCATGGCCCGCTCCCGCGCGCAGTCCGCCAAGCGCGTCGGCGACCGCGTCGAGGTCACCCTCGCCGACGGCCGCGTGATCACCGGCACCCACTGCCTCATGGCGGTCGGCGCCATCCCGAACAGCGCCGGGCTCGGCCTGGAGGAGGCCGGCGTCAGGCTGAAGGAGTCCGGGCACATCTGGACCGACCGGGTCTCGCGCACCTCCGCCCCGGGCGTCTACGCGGCCGGCGACGTCACCGGTGTCTTCGCCCTCGCGTCCGTCGCCGCGATGCAGGGCCGTATCGCCATGTACCACTTCCTCGGCGACACGGTGAGCCCGCTGAACCTCAAGACGGTCTCCTCGAACGTCTTCACCGACCCCGAGATCGCCACCGTCGGCTACTCCCAGGCGGACGTCGACGCGGGCAAGATCGACGCCCGGGTCGTGAAGCTGCCCCTGCTGCGCAACCCGCGCGCCAAGATGCAGGGCATCCGGGACGGCTTCGTGAAGATCTTCTGCCGACCCGGCACCGGGATCGTCGTCGGCGGTGTGGTCGTCGCGCCGCGCGCCTCGGAACTCATCCACCCCATCTCGATCGCCGTCGACAACAATCTGACGGTCGAACAGATCGCGAACGCGTTCACGGTGTACCCCTCCCTTTCGGGGTCGATCGCCGAGGTCGCGCGACAGCTCCACACGCGAAAGGCCAGCGCGGAGGCCTGACGGCGGGCGCGAACTCCCCGCTGGTCACGGGGAGTTGCGGGACTTGCGCGTGGCATAGTCGGGCGGGGTAGGCCCTATACCACTTCCCGCCCTACCATGCGAACAACTTCTGCTATTCGGCGCAAAGTGCTGAAAGCAGACGGTCGTTGGGGTTACTGTCAGTTTCGTGTTCGCTGCAGAACGTCGCCAATTGATCCTCGAAATGGTGCGAGCGAACGGGGCCGTATCGCTCCGTGAACTCGCCCGCGTCGTCCAGACCTCCGAAGTGACCGTACGGCGGGACGTGCGGGCGCTGGAGGCAGAAGGACTCCTCGACCGCCGGCACGGCGGTGCGGTACTGCCGGGCGGATTCACGCGGGAGTCGGGCTTTCCACAGAAGTCCCATCTCGCGACCGCCGAGAAGACGGCCATCGCCGACCTCGCCGCGAGTCTCGTCGAAGAGGGCGAGGCCATCGTGGTCGGGGCGGGTACGACCACGCAGGAGCTGGCTCGCCGGCTCGCGCGGGTACCCGGGCTGACGGTCGTGACCAACTCCCTCCTGGTGGCACAGGCGTTGGCCCATGCCAACCGGGTGGAGGTCGTGATGACCGGTGGCACCCTGCGCGGCTCCAACTACGCGCTCGTCGGGTCGGGGGCCGAGCAGTCCCTGCAGGGGCTGCGGGTCTCCAAGGCCTTCCTGTCCGGGAGCGGTCTGACCGCGGAGCGCGGGCTGTCCACGTCCAACATGCTGTCGGCGTCCGTGGACCGGGCGCTGGTGCAGGCCGCGGCGGAGGTGGTGGTCCTCGCGGACCACACCAAGCTGGGTACGGACACGATGTTCCAGACGGTGCCGACGGATGTCATCACGCGCCTGGTCACCGACGAGCCGCCCACGCACGACGACCGGGCCGCGACCGAGTTGCAGGCGCTCGCCGACCAGGGGGTGCAGATCGCGGTGGCGGGGGCGAGTGGCCCTCCGGGGGGTGAGCACGGCCCCGCGGCGCGTCAGCGGTCGTCTTCTCTGCCAGGGCCGCGGCGGGGCCAGATGCCGGGCGGTGGGGGTGGGCTCCGGTCGGCGGCGGTGCTGGGGGAGCAGTCGGCCGGCGCCGAGCGGGGGCGGGTCGCTGATATGCGGCGCCGTTAGCTTCTTCGGCCGGGGGGGCAGATCGGTCGCCGGATCGCCGTAGGGGGGTGGTGGGGTCGGCGGGTGCGGGTGCGGGTGCGTTGTGGCTTGTCGCTCCCCCACTCCCGACTTCTCCCCCACTCTCGGCTTCTCCCCCACTCTCGGCTTCTCCCCCACTCTCGGCTTCGCTCGAGCGGGAGGGACCCCCAGCGCGGGGGGACCCCCATCGCGGCGGAGCCGCACATCGACACAGGCCCGCGCCCCTCAGGTTCGCTGCTCTGCCGTAGGCCGATCGTGCCCCGGAACGCCGGACGCCCGGCTGACCGGTGTGGACGGTCGGCCGGGCGTCGGTGTGTAGCTTTTTGCCTCAGTCCTTGATCTCGCAGATCGGGGCGCCCGAGGTGATGGAGGCGCCGACCTCGGCGGTGAGGCCCTTGATGGTGCCCGCCTTGTGCGCGTTCAGGGGCTGCTCCATCTTCATGGCCTCCAGGACGACGACCAGGTCGCCTTCCTTGACCTCCTGGCCCTCCTCGACCGCGATCTTGACGATCGTGCCCTGCATCGGGGAGGCGAGGGTGTCGCCGGAGGCGACGGGGCCGGACTTCTTGGCGGCGCGGCGCTTGGGCTTGGCGCCGGCGGCGAGGCCGGTACGGGCCAGGGACATGCCCAGGGAGGACGGGAGAGAGACCTCGAGGCGCTTGCCGCCGACCTCGACGACGACCGTCTCACGGCCCGTCTCCTCCTCCGCCTCGGCGTCGGCGGGGGCCGTGAAGGGCTTGATGTCGTTGACGAACCCGGTCTCGATCCAGCGGGTGTGGACCGTGAACGGGTCGGTGGAGCCGGTCAGCTCGGGGGCGAACGCCGGGTCCTTGACGACCACGCGGTGGAACGGGATGGCCGTGGCCATGCCCTCGACCTGGAACTCGTCCAGCGCGCGAGCGGCCCGCTCCAGGGCCTCCTTGCGGGTGCGGCCGGTGACGATCAGCTTGGCCAGCAGCGAGTCCCAGGCGGGGCCGATGACCGAGCCGGCCTCCACGCCCGCGTCCAGGCGGACACCGGGACCGGCCGGCGGGTCGAAGCGGGTGACCGTACCGGGGGCCGGCAGGAAGTTGCGGCCCGGGTCCTCGCCGTTGATGCGGAACTCGAACGAGTGACCGCGCAGCTCGGGGTCGTCGTACCCCAGCTCCTCGCCGTCGGCGATGCGGAACATCTCGCGGACCAGGTCGATGCCGGTGACCTCCTCGGTCACCGGGTGCTCGACCTGGAGGCGGGTGTTGACTTCCAGGAAGGAGATCGTGCCGTCCTGGCCGACCAGGAACTCGCAGGTACCGGCGCCCTCGTAGCGGGCCTCCTTCAGGATGGCCTTGGAGGCGCGGTACAGCTCCGCGATCTGCTCGTCCGACAGGAACGGCGCGGGGGCCTCCTCGACCAGCTTCTGATGGCGGCGCTGCAGCGAGCAGTCACGGGTGGACACGACGACCACGTTGCCGTGCTTGTCGGCCAGGCACTGGGTCTCCACGTGACGCGGACGGTCCAGGTACCGCTCGACGAAGCACTCGCCACGACCGAAGGCGGCGACCGCCTCGCGGACGGCCGAGTCGTACAGCTCCGGGACCTCTTCGAGAGTCCGGGCGACCTTCAGGCCACGCCCGCCACCACCGAAGGCGGCCTTGATGGCGATCGGCAGCCCGTGCTGCTCGGCGAACGCGACGACCTCGTCGGCGCCGGAGACCGGGTCCGGGGTACCGGCGACGAGCGGGGCACCCGCGCGCTGGGCGATGTGCCGGGCGGCCACCTTGTCACCCAGGTCGCGAATGGCCTGCGGCGGCGGTCCGATCCAGTTCAGACCGGCGTCCAGCACCGCCTGCGCGAACTCGGCGTTCTCGGAGAGGAAGCCGTATCCGGGATGGATGGCGTCCGCGCCCGATTCGCGCGCCGCGTTCAGGACCTTCTCGATGTCCAGATAACTGGTGGCCGGTGTGTCACCGCCCAGGGCGAACGCCTCGTCCGCGGCCCGGACGTGCAGAGCGTCCCGGTCCGGGTCGGCGTATACGGCCACGCTCGCGATCCCGGCATCCCGGCAGGCCCGGGCAACGCGGACAGCGATTTCGCCACGGTTGGCGATGAGCACCTTGCGCACGATTGAGGCTCCCTCCTTGAAACAAGCCGAGTTTAGGGACTGCCGACACGGCACTTCGAGCCGTCCCCACTGGTGAGCTTGCCCACACGGAGCGTGATGCGAGGCCCGCTCGACCCGCGAAAGCCCTTGTCGCACCGAGGTACGCAGGACTCCACCGGAAAACCCTAGCCCTGCCATGTGGCCAAGGTCTCTGTGAGACCGTGCTGCGGGCCACTCGGTTTCTTTGTCGAGTCCCTACGAATGGCCCAATGGTTCTTTGCCGTCGACCAAACCCTTGTCCCTCGGTTTACCCGTTAGTAGCGTTCGCGATGACTCGAACGTACTTCAGGTAACAGCAGCTCTGGTCGGGCTGAGGTCGAAAGTGGGTGGGGGCCGGTGGTGCGCAGACCGGTGGCATGGGTCGTGGCGATCGTCCTGTTGGCCGAGGCAGTCGGAATCGCGGCGTTCAACTGGTTCCTCGGAGTGGTCGCCGACCGCCAGCGGATGTCGCTGGCCGGTCTCGACCCGGACGTCATGTCGACGTCCTCGAAGATCGGCGGCGTGATCTTCGGCCTCTACTTCGCGCTGTGCGCTCTGGTGGCCCTGCTGGTCGCGATACGCGACCGCGCCCCGGCCGGCTTCGGGCGTGTCGTGCTGATCAGCGCCGCCGTGGTGCACGCCCTGCTGGGCGCCCTCACGTGGGGCCTGGTGGGCTGGACGGCGTTCCTGTTCATGGTCGTCGTGTTCACGCTGATCCTGCTGATCCTGATGTCGTACGACCGTCAGGACAGCGCCGGGCAGCGGGCGGCCGGCGGTGCTCCCGGCGAGGGCGGCGACCCGAGGGCGGCGACCGGGCCGGCCCCGGCCGGGGCGGTGCTGCCGCACAGCCGCACGGGTGAACCGCGGGACGGGGCCGACGGGGACGGGGAGCCGCAGGACACGGTCCCCACCCAGCTCACTGGGGCGGTGCCCACAACTCCGTGATGCCGACACCCAGTTCGGCCAGCAGCCGCCGCACGAGGGGCATGCTGATGCCGATCACGTTGCCGTGGTCGCCGTCGATGCCCTCGATGAACGGCGCCGAAAGGCCGTCCAGGGTGAAGGCCCCGGCGACGTAGAGGGGCTCGCCCGAGGCGACGTACGCGGCGATCTCCTCGTCCGTGGGCTCGCCGAAGCGGACGACGGTGGAGGCGAGCCCCGCGACGTACCGCTTGGCCGTCGTGTCCCAGATGCAGTGGCCCGTCTGGAGGGTCCCGGCCCGCCCGCGCATGGACTTCCAGCGGGCGGTGGCCTCCTCGGCGTCGGCGGGCTTGCCGAGCGCCTGCCCGTCCAGCTCCAGCACCGAGTCGCAGCCGATCACCAGGGCACCCTGCACCTCCGGCCGCGCCGCCACCACGGAGGCCTTGGCCTCGGCGAGGGCGAGCGCCAGCTCGGCCGGGTTCGGCGCGGTGACGGCGTCCTCGTCGACCCCGCTCACGATCACCTCGGGCGTGAGGCCCGCCTGCCGCAGCAGGCCGAGACGGGCGGGGGACTGGGAGGCCAGGACGAGGCGACGGCGCGGATGGTCTGTCATGCGATCAGGGTATCGCCGGGGCGTTCACCTGAGCCCGATCACGATCATCGCCAGGACCATGGCCACAGCCAGGAAGAAGCCGAGCCGCCGAAGGGTCTCCTCCATGTCGCGGAGTTCCTTCGGCGGCTCGTTCTCGGGGTCGGACCACAGCATTCTTCAAGCGTGTGGTTCTTGGCCGCCGGGTGCCTGAGTAGGCGTACTCAGATTCGCGCTCAGCTCGGCCAGTAGGTGCGCGTCCAGGACGCCCGGCCCGGCCTCGGGACACGCTGTGCCGCGATGCGGGACGGGTCGGACCACGCGTCCTTCGGGCCCTGCGCGCCGGACGGCTGGGCTGCCGCCGCCGCGGCGCGGACCCGGACCACCGCCAGTGCGGCGGCCAGCTCCTCCGGGGTCGGGTTGCCCCGTACGACCTTGATGTTCATGACCGCTCCAAGGGTCCGGGCCCAGGGGCCTAGAGGGGGATGTTGCCGTGCTTCTTCGGAGGCAGGGATTCCCGCTTGGTGCGCAGCTGACGCAGACCCCGGACGATGTGGGAGCGGGTCTCGGACGGCATGATCACCGCGTCGATGTAGCCGCGCTCCGCGGCGACGTACGGGTTGAGCAGGGTGTCCTCGTACTCCTGGATCAGCCGGGCGCGCACCGCCTCGGCGTTCTCGCCGCTCGCCTCCGCCTCCGCGATGGTGCGCCGGTGCAGGATGTTCACGGCGCCCTGGGCGCCCATGACGGCGATCTGGGCGGTCGGCCAGGCCAGGTTGATGTCCGCGCCCAGGTGCTTGGAGCCCATGACGTCGTACGCGCCGCCGAAGGCCTTCCGCGTGATCACGGTGATCAGCGGGACCGTCGCCTCGGCGTAGGCGAAGATCAGCTTGGCGCCGCGCCGGATGATGCCGTCGTGCTCCTGGTGGACGCCCGGCAGGAAGCCCGGCACGTCGACGAAGGTCAGCACCGGGATGTTGAACGCGTCGCAGGTGCGCACGAACCGGGCGGCCTTCTCGCTGGCGCCGATGTCCAGGCAGCCCGCGAACTGCATCGGCTGGTTGGCGACGATGCCGACCGGGAAGCCCTCGACCCGGCCGTAGCCGGTGACCATGTTCGGTGCGAACAGGGCCTGCGTCTCGAAGAACTCCGCGTCGTCCAGGACGTGTTCGACCACCGTGCGGATGTCGTACGGCTGGTTCGCGCTGTCCGGGACCAGCGTGTCCAGCTCCCGGTCCTCGTCGTTGACGGCGAGGTCCGCCTCCTCCGGGAAGACCGGGGGCTCGGAGAGGTTGTTGGACGGCAGGTACGACAGCAACTGCTTGACGTACTCGATGGCGTCCTTCTCGTCGCCCGCCATGTGGTGGGCCACACCGGAGACGGCGTTGTGCGTCCGGGCGCCGCCCAGCTCCTCGAAGCCGACGTCCTCACCGGTGACCGTCTTGATCACGTCCGGGCCGGTGATGAACATGTGCGAGGTCTGATCGACCATGATCGTGAAGTCGGTGATGGCGGGGGAGTACACCGCGCCACCGGCACACGGCCCGACGACGAGACTGATCTGCGGGATGACACCGGAGGCGTGCGTGTTGCGGCGGAAGATCTCGCCGTACGCGCCCAGGGACGCGACGCCCTCCTGGATGCGCGCGCCACCGGAGTCGTTGATGCCGATCACCGGGCAGCCGGTCTTCAGCGCGAAGTCCATGACCTTGACGATCTTCTGGCCGTAGACCTCGCCGAGGGCGCCGCCGAAGACGGTGAAGTCCTGCGAGAACACGGCGACGGGCCGGCCGTCCACGGTTCCGTACCCGGTGACCACGCCGTCGCCGTACGGACGGTTCTTCTCCAGCCCGAAGTTGGTCGAGCGGTGCCGTGCGAACTCGTCGAGTTCGACGAAGGACCCCTCGTCCAACAACAGGTCGATCCGCTCACGCGCCGTCAACTTGCCCTTGGCGTGCTGCTTTTCGACGGCGCGTTCCGAACCGGCGTGCGTCGCCTCGTGGATACGGCGCTGCAGATCCGCGAGCTTGCCCGCGGTCGTGTGAATGTCGATCTCTTCCGGCTCGGACATCGGGATGCGGCTCCCTGCCTGCTCAAAAGGGGGGACGATTACTCATCCGTAGCGTAGTGGCGTGCCTACGGATCAGCAGTGCGGCGTTTCCCACACCTAGGGTGACTTGCATGACGCCGCACAATGCATCAGACGACAGCCGCTGGTCCGACCTGGAGCGCCCGCCCCTGAACGTCACGGCGCTGCGCCGCGGGCTGATCCGGGACGGCGGTCTGTGGTCCGCGATCGAGGTGGTGCAGAGCACCGGCTCCACCAACTCCGACCTGGTCGCCCGCGCCGCCGCCGGCACGGCGGAGGAGGGCGCGGTGCTCGTCGCCGAGCAGCAGACGGCCGGGCGGGGCCGCCTGGACCGCCGGTGGACCGCCCCGCCGCGCTCCGGCCTCTTCTTCTCGGTCCTCCTGCGCCCCACCGAGGTCCCCGTGGCCCGCTGGGGCTGGCTCCCGCTGCTCACGGGCGTCGCGGTGGCCACCGGCCTGTCCCGCGCGGCGGGCGTCGACACGGCGCTGAAGTGGCCGAACGACGTCCTGGTCACCGTCGGCGGCGAGGAGCGCAAGGCCGGCGGCATCCTCGCCGAACGCGCCGGAGAGGACGCCGTCGTCATCGGCGTCGGCATCAACGTCACCCTGCGCGCCGACGAACTCCCCGTTCCCCAGGCCGGGTCCCTCGCCCTCGCCGGAGCGGTGTCCACGGACCGTGACCCGCTGCTGCGCGCGATGCTGCGCTCCCTCGAGGACTGGTACGACCGCTGGCGCGCCGCGGGCGGCGACCCCTCCGCCGCCGGCCTCCAGGAGACCTACGCGGCGGGCTGCGCGACCCTGGGCCGCACGGTCCGGGCGGAGCTTCCCGGCGAGCGTGCCGTGGTGGGCGAGGCGGTCGCCGTGGACGGGGACGGACGCTTGATCATCGCGACGAAGGAGGGTGTGCAGGAGCCGGTGGGGGCGGGCGACATCGTGCATCTGCGGCCTGCGTGAGAGGGCCTGCGGCGCCTTTGCGGGTGCCTGTGGCGTCTGTGGGGATGCCTGCGGCGCCTGTGGGGATGCCTGCGGCGCCCGTGGGGACGGCTGCGGCGCCCGTGGGGATGCCTGCGGGCCTGTGCGGGTGCCTGTGGCGCCTGTGGGGATGCCTGCGGCGCCCGTGGGGATGCCTGCGGCGCCCGTGGGGACGGCTGCGGCGCCCGTGGGGATGCCTGCGGCGCCCGTGGGGACGGCTGCGGCGCCCGTGGGGATGCCTGCGGGCCTGTGCGGGTGCTGTGGCGCCTGTGGGGATGCCTGTGGCGCCTCTGCGGTGGCTGTGCGGGTGCCTGCGGCGCCTCTGCGGTCGGGTGGGGGTGCGGGTAGCGCCCAGTGGGCGGGTGGGGGCGGGGCCGCGCCGGGGGGTGTCCGTCCTCGGAACGGCGCGAAATCGGTCAGTCGCATGAGCTCGGGTGTTGACGCGCCAACCGCTGCGGGCGGACACCCCCCGACCCGTCCCCTCCCCGCCGTGGGCGGCTGCGGCGCCGTGGGGGAGAGAAGGACGCGGCAGCCCGCGTGACTTCGTGCGGCGCTGTCAGGTGTGGAGCCGTGGCGGCGTGGGGCGGTGCAGCTCCGTAGGGGCGCGGGGAACTGCGCGATCAGGCCGCAGCGGTGTACGACGGACGTCCTGGGTGGGGGCCAGGGGCGGGGTTCGCTCGCCCGTAGTTGGGTCAGGTGCGGAGCCATGGCGGCAGCCCGCGGGGAGTCGGCGGCACCGGCACAGGGTGCCTTACCAGCGGAGAGTCACCGCACCGTCGGCCCAACCCAACGGAGTGAGCTGGCGCACACCTGCCGTAGAGTTGAGGCCGGTCGATACGTGACCGCGGCAGATCGGAAGGGCAGCAGGCGTGACCGTCGACGACACGGGCTCCGGCGCGGGCGCGGACGACCGGGTGGAACCCGACGCCGCGGTTCCCGGCGAGGACCCGCTCGCCCTGCGCCTGGAACAGCTCATCCTGGGCGCCGAGCGCCGCTACACCCCGTTCCAGGCGGCCCGCAGCGCCGGCGTCTCCATGGAACTGGCGTCACGCTTCTGGCGGGCCATGGGCTTCGCCGACATCGGCCAGGCCAAGGCCCTCACCGAGGCCGACGTCCTGGCCCTGCGCCGCCTCGCCGGTCTCGTCGAGGCGGGGCTGCTCAGCGAGGCCATGGCGGTGCAGGTGGCCCGGTCCACCGGCCAGACCACGGCCCGTCTGGCGGAGTGGCAGTTCGACTCCTTCCTGGAGGGCCTGACCGAGCCGCCCGAGCCGGGCATGACCCGGACCGAGGTGACGTACCCGATCGTCGAGCTGCTCCTGCCCGAGCTGGAGGAGTTCCTCGTCTACGTCTGGCGGCGCCAGCTCGCCGCCTCGGCCGGCCGCGTCGTGCAGACCGGCGACGACGAGGAGATGGTCGACCGGCGCCTGGCCGTCGGCTTCGCCGACCTCGTCGGCTTCACCCGGCTGACCCGCCGGATGGAGGAGGAGGAGCTGGGCGAGCTGGTCGAGGCGTTCGAGACGACCGCCGCCGACCTGGTCGCAGCCCGCGGCGGCCGGCTCATCAAGACCCTCGGCGACGAGGTCCTGTACGCCGCCGACGACGCCGGCACGGCCGCGGACATCGCCCTGCGCCTCGTCGAGACGATGAGCAACGACGAGACGATGCCCGAGCTGCGCGTCGGCATGGCGTTCGGCACGGTGACGACCCGCATGGGCGATGTCTTCGGTACGACGGTGAACCTCGCCTCCCGGCTGACCTCGATAGCCCCGCGCGACGGCGTGCTGGTGGACAGCGCGTTCGCGGAGGAGCTGATCCGCACCGGTGAGGCTCCCGCCTCGGAGGCGGAGGCGGCCGAGGCGGCGGCCGCAGCCGAGAAGGAGGGCGAGGAGCCGCCGAAGTACCGCTACGGCCTCCAGCCGATGTGGCAGCGCCCGGTCCGCGGACTCGGCGTGGTCGAACCGTGGCAACTCGTCCGCCGCGACGGCCGGCCCTGACGCCGCTTCCGCTCTCCTACGGCTCTTCTCCTACCTCTCCGGCTTCTCCGGCCCGTCCGCGAGGCCCACGCACAGGCCGATCACCGGTACGCACAGATCGCCCGGCGTCGGCGTGCTCGTGCCGTGGCTCGGTGACGGGGCGGGTGTGGTGGGTGCGGGTGTCGTCGCCGGAGGGGGCGTGGGCGCGGTGCTCGGCGGGACGTCCGACGGCTGCGGGTCACCTGCCGGGACGGTGGTCGGTACGGCCGTTCCCGAGGGGAGCGCCGTGGGAGTGGCGGACGGCCTCCGTCCGGCAGGCGCTGAACCCGTCGGCGCGGCGCTCACGCCGCCCATGACGGAGCCGGCCGAGGGCAGGGCCGTAGTGGTGGCGGTGGTCGTGGCGGACGTGCGCTCCGAGTGATCGGCGCCGCCGCCGGCGCGGGGCTCGTGCCCGGGCTCGGCCTCCGCCGCCCCGGGCCTCCCGAGGCCCGATTCCGGCGCCACCCGTACGAGGCTCAGCACCCCGGCGGCCAGCGCCAGCCCGCCGGCGGCGAGGAGTACCTTGCGGGGGCGCGGCTTGCGATGCCGCCCTCGCCGGGCGAAGAACCCGCCGGGGTCCGCCGGCACCGGCGCCCCTACGGGCCGGGCGGGCCGAGCGGACGGTATGGATGCGGGAGGCTTGGGAAGCCCGACGGGCTCGGCGACCTCGAGGAGCTTGGTGAGGCTGAGGGGCTTGGCGGGGCCGGGGCGGGAGCCCCGCGCCGGCTCCGGTTCGGCAGGGCCCGGAGTCTTGTCCGTTTCGGCCGGTGCGGCTGTCCGGTCCGTGTCGGCGCGTTTCGGCGACTGGCCCGAGGAGGGGGCCGGGTCCGGGAGCGGCGCACGTATCGGCGTCTTCGAGCTCCCCGTCGTCTTCGTCGTCTGCGGTGTCATGGGTCCCCTCCCCGCCGGGCGCCCGCCGTACGCCGGGGGCGCGTCGTGGCGGTGCGCACGCTATGCGCTCCTGTGGGCGGTGTGGGGGGAGTCGGCCGGGTTGTCACTCGAACGGGCGTAGGACGGCGGGCGGGGTGGCTCTTTCCCGGGGTGGGGTGCGGCTGCGATGATCGGACGGAGTTGAGTTAACCCGCGTTAACCGGAGGATGTCATGGGCGAGGAGCGGTTCGGGGAGTTCGTGCTGGTGCGACGGCACGGGCATGTGGCGGAGCTGGTGCTGGACCGGCCCAAGGCCATGAACGCCGTCTCGACGGACATGGCCCGCTCCATCGCGGGGGCGTGCGCGGCGCTCGCGGCCGACCGGGACGCGCGGGTGGTCGTCCTGACGTCGTCGCACGAGCGGGCGTTCTGTGTCGGGGCGGACCTGAAGGAGCGGAACTCGTTCAGCGACGCGGACCTGGTGCGGCAGCGGCCGGTGACACGTGGGGCGTACACCGGGGTGCTGGAGCTGCCGATGCCGGCGATCGCGGCGGTACACGGATTCGCGCTGGGCGGCGGGTTCGAGCTGGCGCTGTCCTGCGACCTGATCGTCGCCGACCGTACGGCCGTGGTGGGGCTGCCCGAGGTGTCCGTGGGCGTGATTCCGGGCGGGGGCGGTACGCAGTTGCTGCCGCGGCGGGTCGGCGCGGCACGGGCGGCCGAGCTGATCTTCTCGGCGCGGCGGGTGGAGGCCGCCGAGGCCGCCGGGCTGGGTCTGGTGGACCAGTTGGTCGAGGAGGGCCGCGACCGCGAGGAGGCGCTGGCGCTGGCGGCACGCATCGCCGCCAACTCGCCGGTCGGCCTGCGCTCGGCCAAGCGGGCCCTGCGCCTGGGGCAGGGCCTGGACCTCCGTGCCGGGCTGGACGTCGAGGACGCGGCCTGGCGGGCCACGGCCTTCTCCGGCGACCGCGCGGAAGGCGTCGCCGCCTTCAACGAAAAGCGCAAGCCCCAGTGGCCGGGCGAGTGACCCGGACCGCCCCGACGAGCGGCCCCTCGGCTCCCTCGGCCTGTGTCTGATCGCCTCGCCAATGTCCCGAATCCCCCCTTTTCTCCCTAACCTGGGGTGATGGGTGACGACAACCGGCTCGCCGCCGTGGTGGCGCTGGCTCAGGGGATGGCTGCGGCACACACTCCGCGGGAGTCGTGGCGCGCCGCCGCACTCGGCGCGTGCCGCGCGCTGGACGGGAGCTTCGCCGCGCTGTCGGTGTGGGAGCGGGAGCTGGGCCGGCTGCGGGTCCTCGTGAACGTGGGGCAGCGACGCCTGGACGAGGAGGAGTTTCCCGAGGTCGAGGCTTATCCGGTGCACCAGTTTCCGGAGATCACCGAGTTCCTGCACGAACGCTGGGTCGGCGGACGCGGAGCGAACGCGTGGGTGGAGACCGCCGAGGGCACGGCGGCCGGTACCCCCGGGTACTTCCATCAGCGCGTCGCCGCCCTGCGCCGCAGGGGCCGGGGCTGCTGCGTCGTCGCCCCTGTCGTGCTGCACGGCCGTGCCTGGGGCGAGTTGTACGTGGCCCGCGCGACCGGAGCGTCCGCGTTCGACGGGGCCGACGCCGACTTCGCCACCGTCCTGGCCGCCGTCGTCGCGGCGGGCCTCGCGCAGACCGAGCGGCTGGAGGAGGTCCGCCGGCTCGCCTTCACCGACTCCCTCACCGGCCTCGCCAACCGCCGTGCCGTGGACGTACGCCTGGAGGAGGCAGTGGAGCGGCATCGCGCGGAGGGTGTGGTCGTCAGCCTCGTGGTCTGCGATCTGAACGGGCTCAAGCGGGTCAACGACACGCACGGGCACGCCGTCGGCGACCGACTGCTGGAGCGGTTCGGGTCCGTGCTGTCGCTGTGCGGGGCGATGGTGCCGGGCGCGCTCGTCGCGCGGCTCGGCGGGGACGAGTTCTGCCTGCTCGCGGTGGGGTCGCCGGCCGGCGAGGTGATCAAGGCGGCGGATGAACTGTGCCGCAGGGCAGGGGAGTTGGAGCTGGGGGAGGGGGTGGCGTGCGGGGTCGCGTCGACCGAGGAGCCGATCGGGCCTGTGCACGACGCCCGGCGGCTGTTCCGGCTGGCCGACGCCGCGCAGTACCGGGCCAAGGCGCTGCGCGGCGAGCGCCCCGTGGTGGCCGGCCGGGAGGGCCCGGACGATCCGGTCGTACGACTGGCCGACGAGCCCACGCCCGCACGCCCCGAGCGCCGCACCTTCCGCGGTCGCCGCCCGTGAGCGCGGACGTGACCGGAAGCCTGTCCTGACGCCCAACAGCCGTGCCGCGAGACGCGGAACGGGCCGTGGCCCGAAGCACGGATCGGGTAAGGGCCACTACCGCTCCGCACTAGTGACATCTGTGCATTCAGTACGTACGCTCCTGAATATGGATATGCACACTGTGGTGGTGGGGACGACCGGTGTCACGGCGTCCGACGTTCTCGCCGTTGCGCGCGGCGGCGCCCGGGTCGAGCTGTCGGCGGAGGCGGTCGCGGCCCTCACGGCGGCCCGCGGGATCGTGGACGCGCTGGCGGCGAAGCCGGAACCGGTCTACGGCGTCTCCACCGGTTTCGGAGCCCTGGCGACCCGGCACATCAGCCATGAACTGCGCGCCCAGCTGCAGCGCAACATCGTCCGCTCGCACGCCGCCGGCATGGGCCCGCGGGTGGAGCGGGAAGTCGTCCGCGCCCTGATGTTCCTCCGGCTGAAGACCGTCTGCTCCGGGCACACCGGTGTCCGGCCCGAGGTCGCGCAGACCATGGCGGACGTGCTGAACGCCGGGATCACCCCGGTCGTGCACGAGTACGGCTCCCTCGGCTGCTCCGGCGACCTCGCCCCGCTCTCGCACTGCGCCCTGACCCTCATGGGCGAGGGCGACGCGGAGGGCCCCGACGGCGTGGTACGGCCCTCCGGCGAGCTGCTCGCCGAGCACGGCATCCAGCCGGTCGAGCTGCGCGAGAAGGAGGGCCTCGCCCTCCTCAACGGCACCGACGGCATGCTCGGCATGCTGGTCATGGCGCTGGCCGACCTCGAGACCCTCTACAAGTCCGCCGACGTCACCGCCGCCCTCAGCCTGGAGGCGCTGCTCGGCACGGACAAGGTCCTCGCCCCCGAGCTGCACGCCATCCGCCCGCACCCGGGCCAGGGCGCCTCCGCCGCCAACATGCTCGCCGTGCTGGAGGGTTCCCAGCTCACCGGGCACCACCAGGACGACGCGCCCCGCGTCCAGGACGCCTACTCGGTGCGCTGCGCCCCGCAGGTCGCCGGCGCGGGCCGCGACACCCTCGCGCACGCCCGCACCGTCGCCGAGCGCGAGCTCGCCTCCGCCGTCGACAACCCCGTGGTGCTGCCCGACGGCAGGGTGGAGTCCAACGGCAACTTCCACGGCGCCCCGGTCGCCTACGTGCTGGACTTCCTCGCCATCGCCGCCGCCGACCTCGGCTCCATCGCCGAGCGCCGCACCGACCGGCTGCTGGACAAGAACCGCAGCCACGGCCTGCCGCCGTTCCTCGCGGACGACGCCGGTGTCGACTCCGGCCTGATGATCGCCCAGTACACGCAGGCCGCCCTGGTCAGCGAGATGAAGCGGCTCGCCGTGCCGGCCTCCGCCGACTCCATCCCGTCCTCCGCGATGCAGGAGGACCACGTGTCCATGGGCTGGTCGGCCGCGCGCAAGCTGCGCACCGCCGTCGACAACCTGACCCGGATCGTCGCGGTCGAGCTGTACGCGGCCACCCGCGGCATCGAGCTGCGCGAGGGCCTGGCCCCGGCGCCCGCCTCGCAGGCCGTGATCGAGGCCCTGCGCGCCGCCGGCGTACAGGGCGCGGGTCCGGACCGGTTCCTGGCGCCCGACCTGGCCGCCGCCGACGCCTTCGTGCGCGGGGGCCACCTCGTCGCCGCCGCGGAGAAGGTCACCGGACCGCTGCGGTGACCCGAGGGCCGCGGGAAGCGGCCCGTAGAACGCGGAAAGGGGGCCCTGTCGCCGGACAGGGCCCCCTCGCGTCACTTCTCGCGCGTCACTTCAGCTTGGCGTCCTGGGCCTTGATGACCGGCGCGGACACCGTGTAGGTCATCTTGTTCATCATCGCGCCGATGTTCACGGTGGTGTACAAGGCGAGGGTGTTCCCGTGCCGCACGACCTCGGCGTGCAGCGGCAGGGTGCCGTCCTTGCCCGCGTCGTTGGTCGCCGTGAAGGCGAACGACTCGTCGCCCAGGCCCGAGGACTTCTCCTCGGCGACCTTGGTGAACTTGCCCTTCTCGCCGTCCTGCACGCCGGTGAAGCCGTCCGCGCAGGCCTTCACCGCGGCGGAGACCTCCCGCACGGCCTTCTCGGCGCCGTCGCCGTCGTACGAGGCCAGGGTGACCACGGTGACGTCCAGGTCCATGGACTTCTTGAGGGCGTCCTCGAACTTGCCGTCAGCCATGTCCTCCATGGACGTCGCGTCGTCCGTGGGGTCCTTCTTGTCCTCCGTGGCCTCACTGCTGGTGTGGGCCGCCGGGGTGCCGGGCGAGATCCCGGTCAGGACGTCCAGCAGCGGGTCGCACGCGTCGTCGTCCGCGGTGACCGCGTCGTCGGCGGGTATGCCGCCCTCGACCGGGCCGACCTCGAAGCCGGGCACCTCGCCCTTGGCGATGATCAGCTTCGTCAGCTCGGCGGTGCTCAGCGTCCTGGCGGCCTGCTGGGTCTCCTTGCCGCCCTTGCCGCCCTTGCCGTTCCCGGAGTCCTCGGACCCGTTGTCGGAACAGCCCGTGATGAGGGCGAGCGACAACGCGCTCACTGCGGCAGTTGCGCACAGCCGCACGCCCGATGATCTCTTCATGGGCGGACTATGCGATCTTCGCCAAAGAACAGTCAAGTGATATTAAAAGCCGAGGCGTTCCCGGCGTACCGAATACACCACGAATCCGGCACCCACCGCGAGGAACAGGCTGCCGCCGATCACGTACGGGGTGGTGTCGAAGCTGCCGGTGTCGGCGAGTTCGGCGTCCGCGAGGCCGGCGGCCTCCGCGGTGTCGCCCACGGTGCGGGCGGTCGACGCGGACACCGCTCTGGCCTGCTGGGTGACCTGTGTCGTCGAGGTCGTCGTGACCTCCTGCTCCGCCGCTCTCGACGAGCCGTCCTGGGACGCGTTGGCGGACGGGACGAACCACAGGGCGCACAGCAGGGTGCCGGCGGCGGTGGCGGTCAGAAGCGGGCGGCGAGCGGCTGACACGGAATATCGATCCCCCTTGTGGCGCTGGCGAATTGGCCGTGTGGAGCGATGTTAGTGAAAGTGGCGGGTCACGGGAAAGTCACGGGCGGTTTCGGCTCTACGCTCCTGGCATGAACGCAGAAGAGACATCACGGTTTGTGCGGCTTCGCGTGGAACTCGTCGTCGAGGTGGAGGACGCGGACCGGCTGACCAAGGCCGCGCTGCTCCGGATCGCCTCCGACCCGGAGCTGCCGGAGGCCGAGCACGCCCATGCCGAAGCGGCTGTGACGGAAGACACCGCCGAGGCGCTGGCCTATCTCGTGGACCCGTTCGACCTGGTGAGTGAAGTGCCCGGAGTGGAGCTCCAGCAGGCCTCCTGGTCGAGCGAGCACATCGACTACGACCCGGACTCTCCCGACTGGGACCTCGACGAGGATGATGGGGGCGTCGACGAGGACGAAGAAGACGAAGAGCACGGCATCGGCTGAACGTCGCGGGGAATCCATGACCCCGGACGGCAACCGCCGTCCGGGGTTTCGTCGTCTCAGGGAACGCTCGGACTGCTTCCGCACCACCCGCCGCGCGCGGACGTGGTGTTGCCCACATGTTCACGGTCTGTGGAACGGGAAGGAGCACCCGTAGCGTTGAAGGTTCTCGACGGGGACTATCGGGGTTTTCATCATTTCGGCAACGATGGAGAAGGTGTGATGACGGACAGTAAGCGGCGCAAGGGCCTCACGGTCGCGTCCGTACTGCTCGGCGGTGTGCTGGTGCTGACCGGCTGCTCCAGCGGCGGTGACGCCAAGGGCGCCGACAACGGCGACACCACGCAGGCCAAGGCCGACGAGGCCGCGGCCAAGAAGTCGTCCGAGGCCCAGATCACGATCACGCCCAAGGACGGCACGGACAACGCCTCCATCAACAACTCGGCCGCCGTCAAGGTCGCCAAGGGCACTCTCACTGACGTGAGCATGATGACGGCCGACGGCCAGGCCGTCGCGGGTGCGCTGTCCGCCGACAAGACCACCTGGAAGCCCACCGGCCAGCTGGAGCGCTCCACCACCTACAAGGTCGCCGCCGAGGCCAAGGACTCCCAGGGCCGCATAGCCAACGAGAACGCCTCCTTCACCACCGTCTCCCCGGCCAACAGCTTCATAGGCAACTTCACGCCGGAGGACGGTTCCACCGTCGGCGTGGGCATGCCCGTCTCGATCAACTTCGACAAGGCCATCACCGACAAGGCCGCCGTCCAGCGGGGCATCACGGTCAGCTCCAGCAGCGGCCAGACGGTCGTCGGTCACTGGTTCAACGCCAACCGCATCGACTTCCGCCCGGAGTCGTACTGGACCGAGAACTCCACCGTCACCCTGAAGCTGGCGCTCGACGGCGTCGAGGGCGCGAGCGGCGTCTACGGCGTCCAGCAGAAGACGGTCACCTTCCACATCGGCCGCAACCAGGTCTCCTACGTCGACGCGAAGACCAAGCAGATGAAGGTCACGCAGGACGGCAAGGTCCTCAAGACCATCCCGATCTCCGCCGGTTCGCCGGAGAACAAGACGTACCAGGGCATCATGGTGATGTCCCAGAAGTTCACGCAGACGCGCATGAACGGCGCGACCGTGGGCTTCACCGACGACGACGGCAAGGGCGAGTACGACATCAAGGACGTGCCGCACGCCATCCGCCTGACCAACTCCGGCACGTTCCTGCACGGCAACTACTGGGGCGCCAAGTCCATCTTCGGCAGCGTCAACACCAGCCACGGCTGTGTGGGCCTGTCCGACACCAAGGGCGCCAAGGACCCGAGCACGCCGGCCGCGTGGGTGTACAACAACTCCCTCATCGGTGACGTCGTGGTCGTCCAGAACACCGGTGACAAGACCGTCGCCCCGGACAACGGCCTCAACGGCTGGAACATGAGCTGGGCGCAGTGGAAGGCCGGTTCGGCGGTCTGACCGACCCGCCCCGTCGCCCCCTTGCCCCGTCTTCTCGTACGACCGATGCCGCCCCCAGTGGGCGGCATCGCCGTTCTCCGGGGTTCTCATCCGTTCCTCATCGCCGCCTTATCGAGTCATCACGGGCCGTCCTTACCTTGCGGCAACACCCCGAACCTCTCCCCGGAGCGACCATGTACGAACTCAGAAACGTCACCAAGCGCTACGCGAAGGGCAAGGAGAGGGTCCACGCCCTGGACGGCGTCGACCTGACGATCGGCGACGGCGACCGCCTCGTCATCCAGGGCCCCACCGGCGGCGGCAAGTCGACCCTCCTGCAGATGCTGGGCGGCCTGGACCGTCCCAGCTCCGGCGAAGTGGTCCTCGACGGCACGGACCTGGCGGGGCTCTCCGAGGCCCGCCTGACCAAGGTCCGCAGCGAGAACATCGGCTTCGTCTTCCAGTCCTTCAACCTCATCCCCACCCTCACCGCCCAGGAGAACGTGGAGACCGCCCTCGTCCCCCTCGGCATCAAGGCGAAGGAACGCCGCGAACTCGCCGCGGACGCACTGAAGTCCGTGGGCCTCGGCGAACGCCTGGCCCACCTGCCCGGCGAGATGTCGGGCGGTCAGCAGCAGCGCGTCGCCATCGCCCGAGCCCTCGTCAAACGACCGAAGGTCCTCCTCGCCGACGAGCCGACCGGCAACCTCGACGAGAGCATGCGCGACGAGATCATGGACGTACTCGAACGCCTGTGGAAGGAACACGGGTTGACCTTCGTCATGGTCACCCACGACTCCGCGATCGCGAAGAAGGCCCCGCGGCTGGCGACCATTCGCAAGGGCAAGATCACGGTAAGGGAGAACGCGGGCGCGTGACGCCGTACAATCCCCCTCGCGCGCACGGCACTTCGCGATCCTGTAACGGTGATCCCTCCGTGGCGTAACAGTTTCCCCACCGTCTTCTCACCTTCCTCTCATCTCTTGAGCCGCGTGATCACCCCCCGGCATACTTCGTGATCCGGGGGGATGGCGTACAGATGTATGAGACTCCCCCCGGCCGGGTGAATGGGGATTTCGCCCGGCACACCGTCTCCAGGGGGAGAACTTGCGCAGACAAGTGAAAAGTGCGGCTGCGGCCGGTATAGCCACCGCAGCGGCCGTCGCCCTCGCAGCGGGTATGACCAGCCCCGCGTCGGCGAAGCCCGAGCAGCGCGCCACCGCCGCTGCCTCCTCGTTCACCGCGAAGACCCACGTCACCCTGATCACCGGTGACCGCGTCGCGCTCGACGCCAAGGGCCGGGTCGTCGGCCTCGAGCGGGCCAAGGGGCGGGAGAACATAGCCTTCCAGGTCCGCAAGGTCGCCGGCCACACCCTGGTCGTCCCCGCCGACGCGGCCCACCTGGTCGCCTCCGGCACGCTGGACCAGCGACTGTTCGACGTCACCGAGCTGAACAAGGCCGCCACCCGCAAGGCCCAGAAGAACGGCCTGAAGGTCATCGTCGGCTACCGCGGCACCGCGACGACCGCCAAGGCCGACGTCCGCGACGCGGGCACCCTGCGCCGCAGCCTCCACGCGCTCAACGCGGACGCCGTGCAGACCCCGGTCGAGGACACCGCCGAGCTGTGGAACGCGGTCACCAACGGCGACCGGACCGCGTCCGGCATCGCGCACGTCTGGCTCGACGGCGTCCGCAAGGCCTCGCTCGACAAGTCCGTGCCGCAGATCGGCGCCCCGACCGCGTGGGCCGCCGGCTACACCGGCAAGGGCGTGAAGGTCGCCGTCCTGGACACGGGCGTCGACACCAGCCACCCGGACCTCAAGGACCAGGTGGCCGAGTCCAAGAACTTCACCCCGGCGGCCGACGCCAAGGACCACTTCGGACACGGCACGCACGTCGCCTCCATCGTGGCGGGCACCGGCGCCAAGTCGGGCGGCGTGTACAAGGGCGTCGCCCCCGACGCCAAGATCCTCAACGGCAAGGTGCTGGACGACTCCGGCTTCGGTGACGACTCCGGCATCCTCGCCGGCATGGAGTGGGCGGTCCAGCAGGGCGCCTCCGTCATCAACCTGAGCCTCGGCGGCTACGACACCCCCGAGATCGACCCGCTCGAGGCCGAGGTCAACAAGCTCTCCGCCGAGAAGGGCGTGCTGTTCGCGATCGCCGCGGGCAACGAGGGCCCCCAGTCGATCGGTTCGCCGGGCAGCGCGGACGCCGCGCTGACCGTCGGCGCCGTCGACGGCAAGGACAAGCTGGCCGACTTCTCCTCGACCGGCCCGCGCACCGGCGACGGCGCCATCAAGCCGGACGTCACCGCGCCCGGCGTGGACATCACGGCCGCCGCGGCCAAGGGCAGCGTCATCGACCAGGAGGTCGGCGAGAAGCCCCCGGGCTACCTGACCATCTCCGGCACCTCGATGGCCACCCCGCACGTCGCGGGCGCCGCCGCGATCCTCAAGCAGGAGCACCCCGACTGGGGCTACGCCGAGCTGAAGGGCGCCCTGACCGGCTCCACCAAGGGCGGCAACTACACGCCGTTCCAGCAGGGTTCGGGCCGTATCCAGGTCGACAAGGCCATCGGCCAGTCCGTGATCGCCGACCCGGTCTCGGTGAGCTTCGGAACCCAGCAGTGGCCGCACACCGACGACACCCCGGCCGCCAAGAAGCTGACGTACCGCAACCTCGGCGACAAGGACGTCACGCTCCAGCTGACCAGCACGGCCACCGACCCCAAGGGCCAGCCGGCTCCGGCGGGCTTCTTCACGCTGGGCGCGAACGAGGTGACGGTCCCGGCACACGGCACCGCCTCCGTCGACTACACGGTGGACACCAGGCTGGGAGGCACCCTCGACGGCGCCTACTCCTCCTACGTGACGGCGACGGGCGACGGCCAGACCGTCCGCACGGCCGCCGCGGTGCAGCGCGAGGTGGAGTCGTACGACGTCACGCTGAAGTTCATCGGCCGCGACGGCAAGCCGGCTCCGTACTACAACGCCGACCTGACCGGCGTGGCGGGCCTCGCCAACGGCCAGTGGCTGACCCCGTACGACAAGTCGGGCACGGTGAAGGTGCGCGCGCCCAAGGGCACGTACATCCTCAACACCTCGGTCTTCGGTGACCCGCAGGACGCCACCAAGGGCATCGACTGGATCGCCCAGCCGAAGCTGACCGTCTCCGGCAAGCAGACGATCACGATCGACGCGCGCAAGGCCAAGCCGGTGGACATCACCGTCCCGGCCACGAGCGCCAAGTCCGTGTTCGCCTCGCCCGGTTACGACGTCATGGTCCCGGGCGGCGAGTACGGCTACGGCTGGTTCCTGGACTCGTACCGCAACTTCCGCACCGCCCACCTGGGCCCGGAGCTCCCCGCGGGCACGCTGACCCAGCAGTGGGACGGCCACTGGACCAAGGGCGCGACCGAGGAGTACGACACCACGGCCGGCGGCCCGGTCACGAAGCTCGCCACCGGCTACACCAGGCACTACAAGGCGAGCGACCTGGCCACGGTGAAGACCCGGCTCGGCGCGTCCGCGAGCGGCAAGACCGGCACGGTCAACGCGGTCGGCTGGCTGCCCGGCAGCTCCGGCGCCTCCTCCGTCGGCATCCCGCAGAAGCTGCCCGGCACCCGCACCCTGCACCTGTCCGCCAAGGGCGGCGTGGTCTGGGAGCTGGACTTCGAGCAGGACGGCGGCCGTGACCAGGACGGCTTCCCGGTCTCCGACGCGTACTACACGCTCGGCGCGCAGAGCTTCACCGCCGGCAAGACGTACACGAAGACGGTCAACGCCGCGGTCTTCGCACCGCTCGTCAACCGCGACTTCGGTGTCTTCCGCGAGGGCAACGAGATCTACGGCATGCTGCCGCTGTTCGCCGACGGCGCCCTGCACGCCGGTTCGTCGACGTTCTCCTCGGTGACCACGACCCTGTACCGCAACGGCACCAAGGTCGCCTCCAACGACGACCCGCTGTTCGGCGAGAAGCCGTTCAAGGTGCCGTCCGGCGACGCCGCCTACAAGCTGACCACCTCGGTCAAGCGCTCGGCGAAGGTCGCGGCGGCCTCCTCGCGGATCGACGCCACCTGGACGTTCCGCTCCAAGAAGCCGTCCGGCGCCGGCATCGCCAAGCTGCCTGTCTCCGCCCTGCACTTCCGTGCCACCACCGGCCTCGACAGCCGCGTCACGGCCGGCCGTACGGTCACCTTCCCGGTCACCGTCGAGGGTGCCGCCGCGGGCAGCAACCTGAAGTCCCTGTCGGTGTACGTCTCCTACGACGGCAAGACCTTCAAGAAGGTCACCGTCCACAGCGGCAAGATCACCGTGAAGAACCCGGCGAAGAACAAGGGCATCTCGTTCCGCGCCAAGATCACCGACAAGAAGGGCAACACGTCGCTGATCACCATCTACAACGCGTACCTCGGCAAGTGAGGGCCTGAACAGCGGGTGATGAACGGCCCGCCGGAAGAACACCTTCCGGCGGGCCGTTCGTGCGTGTACGAGCGCACGACGCCCTACCGGGGACACCCGGGGGCGACATAGGGTCGGGCGCGTGACTGCTGCCATCACCGCGATGATCACCGCCGTCGTCGGCGTGCTCGGCACCCTGTTCGCCCCGGTGCTCAGGCAGCGGCAGGCCGACCGGCGCCGGGCCGAGGAGGCCGAACAGGCCGAACACCGGCGGCTGTTCGAGGAACGCAGGACCGCCTACACCGCCATGAACCGAGCCTCACGGCAGTTCCACACACTGCTGAAGGACGCCCTGCACCGCATGCGCGACGGCGTGTACACCGACCACGACCGCGAGCAGTTGGAGGAGGCGCGGCTCGACTACCGCGACCGGTACGCGGAGGCGCAGATGGTCGTACCCGAGCGGATCCTGGAGGCCTCCCGCGACGTCAACCGTGTGCTCGCCGATGTCGACGCCGCCGTCAAGCGGCTCGACCGGGGCCGTGCCCAGGACGGGGAGAGCCCCGACCGGTCCCTGCTGGACCTGAAGGAGGCCGAGCCGCTGCTGACCACGATGCGCCGGCTGATGCGCGCCGACCTGGGCGTCGAGGACTGACCGGCCGGTCCGCCACGCATCAGGCCGACGGCGCCTTCCGCGTCGCCCGCGCCGCGTCCGTGCCCCAGCTGGCCAGCAGCCGCAGGCCCTCGGCGGACGGGGAGCCCGGTTCGGCGTGGTAGGTGACCAGGGCGAGGTCGGCGTCGTCGGAGACGCGGAAACCCTCGTAGTCGAGGGAGAGTTCGCCGACCAGCGGGTGGTGCAGCCGCTTGACGCCGTGGCTCCGCTCCTTGACGTCGTGCGTGGCCCACAGCCGGCGGAACTCCCCGCTCTTGACCGACAGTTCACCCACCAGCGCGGACAGCCGGGGATCGTCCGGATAGCAGCCCGCGTCCATGCGGAGCGCGCAGACGATGTCGATCGCCTTCTGCTCCCAGTCGACGAACAGGTCCCGGTACTCGGGGTGCAGGAACACCATCCGCGCCCAGTTGCGCTCGGCGGCCGGCAGCTCGCCCCAGTCACCGAAGAGGGCCGCCGCCATCCGGTTCCAGGCGAGGATCTCCGAGCGCCGGCCGACAACGTATGCCGGCACCCCGTCCATCGCGTCCAGCAGCTGCCACAGCGCCGCCCGCACCTGGAGCTGCCGGGCCGCGGGCTTCTTCTTGTGCGTCTTCGGCTTGGCCAGGTGGGTGAGGTGCGCGTGCTCGGCGTCCGACAGTCGCAGGGCACGGGCGATCGAGCCCAGCACCTCCGCCGAGACGTTCCGCCCGTTGCCCTGCTCCAGGCGGGTGTAGTACGCCACCGACACCCCGGCCAGCTGGGCCAGCTCCTCGCGGCGCAGCCCCGGCACCCGGCGGTGCCGGCCGAAGTCGGGCAGCCCCACGTCCTCCGGCTTCAGCCGGGCCCGCCGGCTGCGCAGGAACTCGCTCAGCTCGGCCCGCCGGTCCAGGGCCGCGCCGGCGCCCGCCGCGGCCTGCTGTTCGTCCATACCGCAAGTATCGGTCGTCGGCCTGTTCGTACGCACAGGAAGCCTGACCCCGCCAGTGGTAGGCACGGCAGTCGTACGAAGAGCCGTGACCTGGGCGGCGGCCACCGACCTGCGGCACGCTGGGGTGGTACCCGGTGCCAAAGGGAACCGGGAACGGAACCCGCTGCTAGGAGAACCCGGCATGACCACTGTTGCTGCTTACGCCGCGCCCGCACCCAAGGCCCCGCTGGAGCGGACCACGATCGAGCGGCGCGCGGTCGGTGAGTTCGACGTCCTGATCGACATCAAGTTCACCGGAATCTGCCACTCCGACATCCATCAGGCCCGGGACGGCTGGCGCCCCGGCATCTTTCCGATGGTTCCCGGCCACGAGATCGCGGGCATCGTCGCCGAGGTCGGCACCGGCGTGACCAGGTTCGCCGTCGGTGACCGCGTGGGCGTCGGCTGCATGGTGGACTCCTGCCGCGTGTGCGACAACTGCAAGGCCGGCCTGGAGCAGTACTGCACCAAGGGCGGCCCCACCTGGACGTACAACGACACCGGCAAGGACGGCGAGCCCACCTACGGCGGCTACTCCCAGAAGGTCGTCGTCGACGAGAACTATGTCGTCCGCATCCCCGACGCCCTCTCCCTGGACGTGGCCGCGCCGCTGCTCTGCGCCGGTGTCACCACGTACTCGCCGCTGAACCACTGGAACGCCGGCCCCGGCAAGAAGGTCGCCGTCGTCGGTCTCGGCGGCCTCGGCCACATGGGCGTCAAGATCGCCCACGCGATGGGCGCCGAGGTGACCGTCCTGTCGCAGTCCCTGCGCAAGAAGGACGACGGCCTGCGGCTCGGCGCCGACCACTACCACGCCACCGGCGACCCGAACACCTTCGAGGAGCTGGCCGGCACCTTCGACATCATCCTGAACACCGTCTCGGCCCCGCTCGACTTCGCCGCCTACCTGTCCCTGCTGCGCACGGACGGCGCGATGGTCAACGTCGGCCTCCCCGAGGAGCCGGTGCAGATCGTCCTCCAGTCCCTGTTCGGCCACCGCCGCAGCATCAGCAGCTCCAGCATCGGCGGCATCGCCGAGACCCAGGAGATGCTCGACTTCTGCGCCGAGCACAACCTGGGCGCCGAGATCGAGCTGATCAGCGCCTCCGAGATCAACGAGGCCTACGACCGCGTCGCCGCGAGCGACGTCCGCTACCGCTTCGTGATCGACATCGCGACGATCTGACACTCCTGAGCGAACCCGGGCGGGAACGACCATCGTCGTTCCCGCCCGAGTGGTGCGAGCAGCGCGGGCGTACCGCCCGTGCCCAGTCCTCGGCCTTCGCCACGCCGATCGGTTGCCTCCCGGGGCCGACCCCGGGAAACCTCAGATCTTCCGCAAACCTTGATCGACTTTGTTGCTGTGGTCACTGCCGTTTGCCAGGGTGACGGGCACCCCCCCGATCCTCGTCGGCGATCCCCCTCCGAGGAGGGGCGAATCGGAGGTTTGATGACCACCCGCCGTGCCCTGGTGGCTGCCGCGTCCGCGGTGATGCTCACCCTTCCCCTGATCCTCTCCCATACCGCTTCCGCCTCACCCGCGGGGGCGAGCCGTGAGACGCCGTCCGGGCTTCGGCCGCCCGCGAAACAGGCTGTAGCCACCGGCGACGGCGGCGCTGTCTCCAGCGTGAACCCGTACGCCTCGCAGGTGGGCATCGATGTGCTGCGGCGCGGCGGCAACGCCGTGGACGCGGCCGTCGCCACGGCTGCAGCGCTCGGTGTCGTCGAGCCGTACTCGGCGGGCATCGGGGGCGGCGGCTACTTCGTCTACTACGACGCCCGCACGAAGACGGTCCGCACCATCGACGGTCGTGAGACGGGACCGGGCCGTATGCGGTCCGACTCGTTCGTCGACCCGTCCACGGGCAAGGCGATCCCGTTCGACGAGGCCGTCAACTCCGGCCTGTCCGTGGGCGTTCCCGGCACTCCGGCGACCTGGCAGAAGGCGCTGGACGAATGGGGCACCATCAAGCTGGCGCAGGCCCTGCGTCCGGCGACCCGCATCGCGGACGACGGGTTCGTGGTCAACAACGAGTTCCGCGCCCAGACCCAGATGAACGAGGCACGGTTCCGCGACTTCACCCCGACCGCACAGCTGTTCCTGCCCGACGGCCGACTGCCCGTCGTCGGCACCCTCTTCCGCAACCCTGACCTGGCCCGCACTTACCGGGAACTCGCCCGTGACGGCGTGGGCGCCCTGTATCGCGGCGGCATCGGACGCGACATCGTGCGCACGGTCCAGAACCCGCCGGTGGCCGCCGGCTCCGCGCGCACGGTGCGCCCCGGGCTGATGGAACGCTCGGACCTCGCGGACTACAAGGCGATCCTGCGGGCCCCGACGCACACGACGTATCACGGTCTGGACGTGTACTCCATGGCGCCGTCGTCCTCCGGCGGCACCACGGTCGGCGAGGCGCTGAACATCCTGGAGAACTTCCACCTGTCGCCCTCCGACAAGGTGCAGGCCCTGCACGACTACCTGGAGGCCAGCCGGATCGCCTTCGCGGACCGCAACCGCTGGGTGGGCGACCCGGCGTTCTCGGACGTACCGACCGAGGAACTGCTGTCCAAGGAGTACGCCAAGGGCCGGGCCTGCCTGATCCAGCCCGACTCGTCTCTGACCAGTCCGCTCGCCCCGGGCGACCCGCGCAACCCCGGCCAGGGCTGCACTCGGGGCACGGGCGCCCAGGAACCGCACGAGGGGCCGTCGACCACCCACCTGGTGGCCTCCGACCGCTGGGGCAACGTCGTCTCCTACACACTCACCATCGAGCAGACCGGCGGCTCGGCCATCACCGTCCCCGGCCGTGGCTTCCTGCTCAACAACGAGCTCACGGACTACGACTTCACCCCGCTGCAGGCCGGCGTGCCCGACCCGAACCTGCCGGGCCCGGGCAAGCGCCCCCGCAGCAGCATGTCGCCGACGATCGTCACGAGCGAAGGCCGCCCGATGATCGCGGTGGGCTCCCCGGGCGGCGCCACCATCATCACCACCGTGCTGCAGACCCTCGTCAACCGCCTGGACCTGGGGATGTCGCTGCCGGAGGCCGTCGCCGAGCCGCGTATCTCGCAGCGCAACCGCACGACGACCGATGCCGAACCGGCCTTCCTCGACTCGCCCGAGCGCCCTGCACTCGAGGCTCTCGGCGAGCGCTTCGTCCTGGCCCCGCCCGCGTTCACGCCGGCACCCGAGATCGGTGCGGCCGCCGCCCTGGAGTTCGGCCCCGACGGGAAGGTCACGGCGGTGGCCGAGCCCAAGCGGCGCGGAGGAGGCTCAGCGATGGTGGTCGACCAGACCCGCTGACGCACGGCCGTGCAAGTGGCGTTACCTTCACCCCCTCCGGCGGGAGGACGGGCCTGCCGTCGCGATGAGGCAGGCCCAGGTCGCGCCGAAGTCCAGCGGACAGAAGTGCCCGACGGCACACCTGAGAGAGGTGTGCCGTCGGGAAAGTGGACCGGCGTGTCCTGCCCGGTCGGCGTGGCGAAGGTCGACATCCTCCGAATTCCGGCGGGCCGTAGCCGTAGCCGCAGCCGTCGCCGTCCACCTGTTACGCGGGCTGCGCCGTCGCCGCCGGGGGCACATCGCGCGCAGTGGGGCGCTGTCGGGATGGTCGGCGACTGCGGCGTCGATGGCCGCGTCGAGCGCGGCTCGGGGGCTGTCCTCGGTGGTGTTCGTGGCGGTCCGGTCGGGCACGCGGACGGTGGCCGGCTGAGACCAGGAGAACACCCGGCGCAGCAGTGAACGGTTGCTGTGTTCGGACAGCACCATCGTGCGCAGCGAGTTGTCGAGCCTAGGCCGTACAGACTCACGGAAGGCGGGGTCCGCCGCCCCGGGCGCCTCCTCGGGCCGCTCAGCCGGGCAGGGTCGCGGGGCTGCCGCCGTTGGCCTCGTAGCCCGCCACCGCCACCGCGCGGTAGAGGGCGAACTCGGCGGCCGGGTCGCCGGACAGCGTCCACGGCAGCGCGCCGACATGACCGTCGACGTGTATCAGCTGGTCCATGGCCTCGGCCCAGCGCTCGGCCCGCACCAGGAAGAAGACCAGCAGGTGGCGGACGTGCGCGAGCATCGGATCCGCGGGGAGGGCCGTGTGCACGGCGTGCAGCGCGCCGTGGATCGCCTTGGTGACGACCTCGCTCTGGTAGAAGCTCGCGACCAGATTCACCTCGGGCAGGTGCTCGAAGACCGCGAAGAGGGGCAGCGCGGCCAGCAGCGAGCCCTCGGGGGCGCGGGTCGCCGCCGCCTCGGCGAAGGCGTACGCCTGCTCGCGCGAGCCGTGCCACTTCTCGCACCAGTAGTGCAGCGCGGCCAGGTGCGCGCCCATGTGGTGGGGATCGCGGTCCAGGATGTTCAGCCACAGCTTCTCGAACTCGGGCTGCGGATAGGCGAGACCGCGCGCGACGGACAGCTCCACGATGTACGGCACCGGGTCGGCGGGCGCGAGCCGCGCCGCCTCCGCGCAGGCCGACCTGGCCTCGTCCATGATGATCCGGAAGTCCTCCGTGCCCGGCCGCGAGGTCCGCCACCCCTGCTGCACCAGGAACTCGGCGTACACCGCCGCGCCGCCCGCGTCCTCGGGCTGCTCGGCCCGCCACACCCGCAGCCACTGTCCGCCCGGCGTCTCGTGTATCCCGCCCGGCCGCTCGCCCAGCTCCAGCGCCGCCGCACCGGCGCACGCCTGCACACGCTGCCAGCGCCGCTCGCCCTCGGTCTCGGTGCCGGCCAGCAGCTGGGCGGCCGCGCGGTAGTCCTGGGTGCGCTGCACCACGTCAAGGACGTCCAGCAGGTCCTGGTCGGGGCCGGGCATCCGCACGTCCAGCTCCTCCTGGCGCAGGAAGCCGTAGGCCGCCGGGTCGGCGGCGTCGGGGTGGCCCGGGGGGACCTGCCCGATCGCCCCGCGCCTGCGCCGCAGCAGCGGCAGCAGCACGAAGCTCAGCATCAGCAGGGCCATGAGCAGCCAGAGAATCGCCATGGCACAAGCGAACCAGACGGCGCCGACAATTGGCCAACCCCCCTCCACCTGGCCTGTGGAAAACTCCGGCGCCCGACGGCCCGGCGGCGCACTCCCGCATTCCCCGCCGATGCCGTGAGCCGGTGCGGACGCCATCATCCGGTCAGGAGCACTACGCTCGGTGCACATGAGCGACAGGCACATCAGTCAGCACTTCGAGACCCTCGCGATCCATGCCGGCAACACCGCGGATCCCCTCACCGGCGCGGTCGTCCCGCCGATCTACCAGGTCTCGACCTACAAGCAGGACGGCGTCGGCGGCCTGCGCGGGGGCTACGAGTACAGCCGTAGCGCCAACCCGACCAGGACCGCCCTGGAGGAGAACCTCGCGGCGCTGGAGGGCGGCCGCCGCGGTCTGGCGTTCGCGTCCGGCCTGGCCGCCGAGGACACCCTGCTGCGTACGCTGCTCACCCCCGGCGACCACGTGGTGATCCCGAACGACGCCTACGGCGGCACCTTCCGCCTCTTCGCCAAGGTCGCCACCCGGTGGGGCGTGGAGTGGTCCGTCGCCGACACCAGCGACCCGGCCGCGGTGCGGGCCGCGATCACCCCGAAGACCAAGGCGGTCTGGGTGGAGACCCCCTCCAACCCGCTGCTCGGCATCACGGACATCGCCGCCGTCGCCCAGGTCGCGCACGACGCGGGCGCGCGGCTCGTCGTCGACAACACCTTCGCCACGCCCTACCTCCAGCAGCCGCTGGCGCTCGGTGCGGACGTCGTGGTGCACTCCCTGACCAAGTACATGGGTGGTCACTCGGACGTGGTCGGCGGCGCGCTGATCGTCTCCGACCAGGGGCTGGGCGAGGAGCTGGCCTACCACCAGAACGCGATGGGCGCCGTCGCCGGCCCCTTCGACTCCTGGCTGGTGCTGCGCGGCACGAAGACCCTCGCCGTGCGCATGGACCGGCACAGCGAGAACGCCACGAAGATCGCCGACATGCTGACCAGGCACCCGAAGGTGACCGGCGTGCTCTACCCGGGCCTGCCCGAGCACCCCGGCCACGAGGTCGCCGCCAAGCAGATGCGGGCGTTCGGCGGCATGGTGTCCTTCCGCGTCGAGGGCGGCGAGGAGGCGGCCGTCGAGGTGTGCAACCGCGCCAAGGTGTTCACGCTCGGCGAGTCGCTGGGCGGCGTCGAGTCCCTGGTCGAGCACCCGGGCCGGATGACGCACGCCTCCGCGGCCGGTTCCCCGCTGGAGGTCCCGGCGGACCTGGTGCGTCTGTCGGTCGGCATCGAGAACGTCGAGGACCTGATGGAGGACCTGGAGCAAGCCCTCGGCAAGTAGCCGTGGCCACCGGCCGGTGACGGATTACCAGCCGGTGACGGGCGGGGTCGTCTGTGACGGCGGCTCCGCCCAGGGGCGCGCCTGGACCGCCCACACGGTGAACGCCACGGCCGCCGCGCACAGCAGCAGCCACAGCAGGGCGCGGGCGAGCCGCCGGCGGCGCAGCATCCGGGTGCCGCGGCGCACGACCTCGCCGTAGAGGTCTGGCGGCACGGGCGCCGGGGTCCGTTCCATGAGCCGTCGTGCGGCGGCCTCCCGTTCGGGCCGGTTCACCGGGGCCTCCCCTCGGGCCGTCCGCTGTGCCGGGGGCTCATGACCGGGCCACCGTGGCGCCCACCGCGCGCGGGGCGGCCGTACGCGCCGGATGCAGCACGGTGGCCGTCGCGCGATCGCACAGGGTGTGCACCCGGTCGGCGGGCAGGCCCAGCAGGGCCGCCGTCTGTTCCTCGGCGACCCCCTCGTACAGCCGGAGCACCAGGATCAGCCGCTCCTGCGGTCTCAGGGCGGCGAGCGGGCTGCGCGGATCGGGCCGGTGGGTGCGGCCGAGGACGCCGTAGTAGTGCCATGTCCCGCGCGCGAAGCGGGTGGCGAGGTACTGGCGGGCGCGGTCGTAGGGGTCCTCGCCGTGCAGCCGGTCCCAGCAGGCGTAGGTGTGGGCGAGCGCCAGCGTCAGCAGGCGCCGCGCGCGCGGGTTGGCTTCCGGCGCCTCGGCGGTGAGCAGGGTTGCGGCGTGCAGCAGTCGTCCCGCCGCGCCCGCGACGAACGCCTCGAACTCCCGCGCCCGCCGGGCAGCACGTCGTGCCTGCCGCTCACGCACCGCTCCTCCCCCCTGAGGAGACCCTGTCCGGTACGGACCGGACGAACCGTGTCCGACGCAGGGCCCGGTCTCATATGAGGGCAGCCGCGGCCCGGGGTCAAGAGTCCCGACGGCACCGGAACGGAGTCCGGACGGCACCGGTTCGGAGTCCGGTCGGCGGCACCCGTACGGCGTCGCCGACGGGCGCCTCAGGAGGCGGTCGGCGGCTCCGCCGAGGGGCCGGCCTGGACCGTACGGGCGGACAGGGCGGTGTTGAAGCGCGTGAGCAGCGTGCAGAACTGCTCGCGCTCCTCCGGAGCCCAGTCCTGGGTCAGCTCGGCCATCAACTGGCGCCGGGAGGAGCGAACTTCCTCCAGCCGGGACGCCCCGCGCGGGGACAGCTGGAGCACCACCGCACGGCCGTCCTCCGGGTGCGAGGTGCGCTTGACGAGCCCGGTGTCGACCAGGGGAGCCACCTGCCGGGTCACCGTGGAGGAGTCGATCCCCATGCTCGCGGCCAGCGCCTTGACCCCCATGGGGCCTTCCTTGTCGAGCCGGTTGAGCAGCAGGTACGCGGCGCGGTCCATGGAGTTGCGCACCTGCCCGACGCCACCGAGCCGGGTCTGTTCGGCACGGCGGGCGAACACCGCCACCTCGTGCTGAAGGGTGTCGAGGAGACCGGTGTCACCGACGGTCGTCATGTCCATCGACATTTCAGGTGTTGTGGGCATGGCCGGAGGCTCGCTTCATGAAGGGTGCTGGGCTGGGGGACAGGGTACGCGGCCCGGCGGCGGGTCGTACCGGCGCTGCGCAAACCGGTCTCGGAGGTTGGTCGCTCCAGCCGTGTGCGACCGTGAACTGCGAGACTTGAGTCATGAGCTATGGCACGGCTGACTCCTTGCGTTCCGTCACCCTCGACGATGTGCGCGGAGCCCAGAAGATGCTTTCGGGCGTGGCGCGGGTGACCGCGATGGAAGGCAGCCGGCACCTCTCCCAGCTGGTGGGCGCGCCGGTGCACCTCAAGTGCGAGAACCTTCAGCGGACCGGTTCCTTCAAGCTGCGCGGCGCCTACGTCCGCATCGCCGGACTGCTGCCGGAGGAACGTGCCGCCGGGGTGGTGGCGGCGAGCGCCGGCAACCACGCGCAGGGCGTGGCACTGGCCTCCGCGCTGCTCGGGGTGCACGCCACCGTGTTCATGCCGAAGGGCGCCCCGCTGCCCAAGATCAGCGCGACCCAGGACTACGGCGCCGACGTGCGGCTGCACGGCCAGGTCGTGGACGAGACGCTGGCCGCCGCCCAGGAGTACGCGGCCGAGACGGGCGCGGTGTTCATCCACCCCTTCGACCACCCCGACGTCATCGCGGGTCAGGGCACGGTCGGCCTGGAGATCCTGGAGCAGTGCCCGGAGGCGGGCACGATCGTCGTCGGTATCGGGGGCGGCGGGCTCGCGGCCGGTATCGCGGTCGCCGTGAAGACGCTGCGGCCGGACATCAGGATCGTCGGGGTGCAGGCGGAGGGCGCGGCGGCCTACCCGCCCTCGCTCGCCGCGGGGCGTCCGGTGTCGGTGCAGAACCCGGCGACGATGGCCGACGGCATCAAGGTGGGGCGGCCCGGCGAGGTGCCGTTCGGGATCATCCGCGAGCTGGTCGACGAGGTGCGCACGGTCAGCGAGGACCAGCTGTCGGCCGCGCTGCTGCTGTGCCTGGAGCGGGCCAAGCTGGTCGTGGAACCGGCGGGCGCGAGCCCGGTGGCCGCGCTGCTCGCGGAGCCCGGCGCGTTCCCCGGACCGGTGGTCGCGGTGCTGTCCGGCGGCAACGTCGACCCGGTGCTGCTCCAGCGGGTGCTGCGCCACGGCATGGCCGCGCAGGGCCGCTACCTGGCGGTTCGGCTGCGGCTCACGGACCGTCCGGGCGCCCTCGCCACACTCCTCGGGGTGTTGTCAGTGGTGGACGCTAATGTCCTCGACGTGAGCCACGTTCGAACCGATTCCCGGCTCGGGCTCACGGAGGCGGAGGTGGAGCTGCACCTCGAGACGAAGGGTCCGGCGCACTGCGTCAAGATCAATCAGGCGCTGCGCGAGGCGGGATACGCCGTCATCGGCTGAGGCCGGGCGCGGCCGACGGGGCCGGACATTCATTCGTTCGAGCAATCTCGTATCAGCCCATTGAGAGACGCGATACATCGCGTTATGGTGTGTCGCGTGGCCGGCGGTTCGACCGTTCCGTCCGCGCGTGGACGTCGTCCGCGCAGGGGTGGGGCATGGCGCGTGGAAAACCACAGGCGCGCACCGGCGTGCAAAACCTAGCCTTTCCGAAGCATCCCCGACGACGTGGAGACAGATATGCCAGGCGCCATCTATGCCGAAGGCCTGGTGAAGACCTTCGGTGACGTAAAGGCACTGGACGGCGTCGACCTCGATGTCCCCGAGGGCACCGTCCTCGGCCTCCTCGGGCCGAACGGTGCCGGCAAGACGACGGCCGTCCGCTGCCTGACGACCCTGCTGCGCCCCGACAGCGGCAAGGCGGTCGTCGCCGGCGTGGACGTGCTCAAGGACCCCGACGCCGTTCGCCGCTCCATCGGACTGTCCGGCCAGTTCGCGGCGGTCGACGAATACCTGACCGGCCGGGAGAACCTCCAGATGGTCGGCCAGCTCTACCAGATGAAGGCCAAGGCCTCCAAGGCGCGCGCGGCCGAGCTGCTGGAGCAGTTCAACCTCGCGGACGCCGCCGACCGCCCCGCCAAGACCTACTCCGGAGGCATGCGCCGCCGGCTCGACCTCGCGGCCGCCCTCGTGGTCTCGCCGCCCGTGATGTTCATGGACGAGCCGACGACCGGTCTCGACCCGCGCAACCGCCAGCAACTGTGGGAGGTCATCAAGCAGCTCGTCTCCGGCGGCACCACCCTGCTGCTCACCACCCAGTACCTCGAAGAGGCCGACCACCTGGCCCACGACATCGCTGTCGTCGACCACGGCCGCGTCATCGCCAAGGGCACCTCCGACCAGCTCAAGGCCCGCACCGGCGGCGAGCGCGTCGAGGTCGTGGTGCACGAGTCCGAGCAGATCCCGGGCGCCGCCGAGGTGCTCGCCCGCTTCGGCAAGGGCGAGACCACGATCGAGGACCACACCCGCAAGCTCACCGTCCCCGTCACCGGCGGAGCCAAGCTGCTCGCCGAGGTCATCCGGGAGCTGGACACCCGCGGGATCGAGATAGACGACATCGGACTGCGCCGCCCCACCCTCGACGACGTCTTCCTGTCCCTGACCGGACACGTGGCCGAGGCCGAGGAACAGGGCGAGGCGAACGGCAAGGAGGCCGTGAAGTGAGTGCCGTCACCGACGCCGTACGCATCGAGGCGCCCGGCAACGCCATGAGCCGCTCCGTGCGTGACTCGCTGATCGTCGCCAAGCGCAATCTGATCCGCATGTCCCGCATCCCCGAGATGGTCATCTTCGGGCTCATCCAGCCGATCATGTTCGTGGTGCTGTTCACCTACGTGTTCGGCGGCTCCATGAAGATCGGCGGCAGTACCAGCGCCGTCGACTACAAGAACTTCCTGATGGCCGGCATCTTCGCGCAGACCGTCACGTTCGCCACCGCCAGCTCCGGCGCCGGCATCGCCGACGACATGCACAAGGGCCTCATCGACCGCTTCCGCTCCCTGCCCATGGCCCGCGGCGCGGTCCTGACCGGGCGCACCCTCGCCGATCTGGTGCAGACCGCGCTGACCCTGCTGGTCCTCGCGATCGTCGCGCTGATCGTCGGCTGGCGGGTCGGGACCTTCCAGGACACCAACGTCGGCAAGGTCGTCGGCGCCTTCGCCCTGCTGCTCCTGCTCGGGTACGCGTTCACCTGGATCGGCGCCCTCATCGGCCTGTCCGTGCGCACCCCCGAGGCGGCCACCTCCGGCGGTCTGATCTGGCTGTTCCCGGTCACGTTCATCTCGAACGCGTTCGTGGACACCGGAAACATGACCCCCTGGCTGCGGCACGTCGCGGAATGGAACCCGTTCAGCGCCACTGTCCAGGCGGCCCGTGTGCTCTTCGGAAACCCGGGCCAGTCCCTCTCGCACGCCTGGCCCATGGAGCACCCGGTGTGGGCCTCGCTGCTCTACTCCGTGCTGATCATTCTGGTCTTCCGCACCCTTGCGGTCCGCAAGTACCGCTCGGCCACCGCGTGAGTCCCTGACGGCACGACGAAGCCCCCGGCGTCCGCGGACGCCGGGGGCTTCGCTCCATGAAAGGGGGCGGGATCAGCCCGAGTACGGCTCGGCCTTCATGATCCGCACCGAGGCCTTCTTGCCGTTCGGCAGCTCGTACTCCGCGTCCTCGCCGACCTTGTGGCCGGTGACGCCGGCGCCGAGCGGGGACTGCGGCGAGTACGTCTCGACGTCGGAGCTCGCGTACTCACGGGACGCGAGCAGGAACGTCATGGTGTCGTCCTCGTCACCGTCGAAGGCGATCGTGACGACCATGCCGGGCGCGACGGCACCGTCGGTGGAGGCCGGAGCCTCGCCGACCTTCGCGTTCTCGAGCAACTGGGTCAGCTGGCGCACACGGAGCTCCTGCTTGCCCTGCTCCTCCTTGGCCGCGTGGTACCCGCCGTTCTCGCGCAGGTCGCCCTCCTCGCGCGCGGCCGCGATTTTGGCGGCGATCTCCGTGCGCGCAGGACCAGTAAGGTACTCAAGCTCGTCCTTGAGCTTGTTGTACGCCTCCTGGGTCAGCCAGGTGACGTTCTCGCTGGTCTGGGTCACAGGGTGCTCCTCGTCGGTACTGGGAATACAAAGCATCGCCCTACCCAGAAGAATGTTCCCTCTTGGATGGGCGAAACCACGAGCCTAACAATTCAATGGCGAAAGGGGGAGGACATAAGCCATAAGAATCGCATCAATGCAGGTCAGGGTGTACGCATTGTGGGTGATTCGACCGGCCCTGTCGCCAGGATCGCCCGGATCAGCCGGTGTGACAGCCCAGCAGCTCGGCCGTCGTGCCCCTGGCCGTCGTACGCAGTGTGACGACCTTGTCGACGCGCGTGGCCGAACCGGTGAAACGGAAGTCCGCCCGGCCCACCTCGGCGCCTTCCGCGGACTGGGAACGCACGGTGCAGTAGCCGTCCACACCGGCGTCCTTGTGGACCTCCAGATGCACCTTGACCGCGTCGTCGGACGCCTGGAAGGTGATCACCTGGCCACTGATCTCGTTCTCCGCGACGTAGTGGTAGGCGAAGTAGCCGATCAGCGCGAGCAGGACCGCGCCCAGCACCGCCCCCGCGACCTTGAGTCTGCGGTCGGCACGCTCGTCCGAGGAACGGCCGTAGCGGCCCTCGGGCAGCCGCGTGCTCGCCGTACTCATGATCGTCCTCTCCGCGGAATTATTAGCCCCCCGATTCGGTCACTATAGAAGCCCGCGCGCGTACCCCAGGACGCGGGGCGCCGACTACCGAGGATTGAGTCTTGACTGACCAGCTGCGACTGATGGCCGTTCACGCGCACCCCGACGACGAGTCGAGCAAGGGTGCGGCCACGATGGCGAAGTACGTGTCCGAAGGAGTGGACGTGCTGGTGGTGACCTGCACGGGCGGCGAGCGCGGCTCCATCCTCAACCCCAAGCTTCAGGGCGATGCGTACATCGAGGAGCACATCCACGAAGTACGCAAGAAGGAGATGGACGAGGCCCGCGAGATCCTCGGCGTCAAGCAGGAGTGGCTCGGGTTCGTCGACTCCGGCCTGCCCGAGGGAGACCCGCTGCCGCCGCTGCCCGAGGGCTGCTTCGCCCTGGAGGACGTCGACAAGGCGGCCGGCCAGCTGGTGCGCAAGATCCGCGCCTTCCGCCCGCAGGTGATCACCACCTACGACGAGAACGGCGGCTACCCGCACCCCGACCACATCATGACCCACAAGATCTCCATGGTGGCGTTCGACGGGGCGGTGGACACCGAGAAGTACCCCGAGAGCGAGTTCGGGCCCGCCTGGCGGGCCGAGAAGCTCTACTACAACCAGGGTTTCAACCGCCCGCGCACCGAGGCCCTGCACCAGGCGATGCTCGACCGCGGCCTGGAGTCGCCCTACGGGGAGTGGCTCAAGCGCTGGAGCGAGTTCGAGCGCGCCGAGCGCACGCTGACCACGCACATCCCGTGCGCGGACTTCTTCGAGATCCGCGACAAGGCACTGATCGCCCACGCCACGCAGATCGACCCCGACGGCGGCTGGTTCAAGGTCCCGATGGAGCTGCAGAAGGCGGTCTGGCCGACGGAGGAGTACGAGCTGGCGAAGTCGCTCGTGGACACCTCCCTCCCCGAGGACGACCTCTTCGCGGGCATCCGCGACAATGCCTGACATGAGCGCAAGCCTGAGCCTCGCAGTGACGCACCTCGTCCCCCTCGCCGCCAAGGAGGTCGACGAGAACAAGGTCACCCCCGGTGTCCTCGGCTTCATCGTCTTCGCGGTGATGGCCGTGGCCGTGTGGGGCCTGATGAAGTCCATGAACAAGCACATGCAGAAGGTCGACTTCCAGGAAAAGTCCCCCGGGGCGGACGCGAAGGCCGACTCCACGGCGCAGCAGGGCTGACCCCCCGGTCAGCTCCTCGCGGCCACCGCCACCCCCATCACCTCACGGGCGTGGCGGTCCGGTGTCATGCGCAGCCGCCAGGCCTCCCAGCCCGTCTCCAGCGTGATGCCGCGCTCCAGGAGGAGGGCGTACGCCGGGGCGTACTCGGCCAGCTTCTCGTCCCGCAGCGGATGCGAGGCCCGGGCCAGCTGGGCCAGCTCCTCCTGGGCCACGGCCGTACCCACCTCCACCCCGCCCGGAGCCGCGTACGGCAGCAGGGTGCAGCGCAGGAAACGCGCCCAGTCCTCGCCACGTCGGTCGCCGTACGCCGTGAACAGGGTCAGCGCCTCGTCGCACAGGGCCAGCGCCTGCTGTGTACGGGCGTTGCCCGCGTCCACCACGGCCAGCTCCAGACAGGTCCAGGCCTCGCCGTGCCCGACCCCGATGCGCTGGAAGTCGGCGCGCGCGTCCACCAGCAGCTGACGGGCGAAGCCCGAGTTCCGCAGGGAACCGGTCTGCGCCGCCCGCTGGTCCCGGGTGACCCGCGCCGAGTGGTGGCGGGCACAGGCCAGGCCGTAGACGTCACGCATCCGCGAGAACATCGTGCGCGCCCGCTCCAGCTCACGGACCGCCCGGTCCAGCTCGCCGCTCTCCTCCAGCGCCTGGCCGAGGTAGTACAGCGTCCACGCCTCGCCGCGCACGTCCTCGTTCTCCCGGTGCCGGGCGGCCGCCCGGCGCAGCCCCTCGACGGCTGGGGCGGCGTCGCCGTCCACCAGTCGCGCCCGCGCCAGCTGGGTCAGCGCCCAGGCCTCCCCACGGGCGTCGTGCGTGCGGCCGTACCGCTCCTGGGCCGCTCGCAGCTCCGTCTCCGCACCCGGCACGTCCCCCAGACGCAGCGCCAGCTGGCCGAGCTGGAAGTGCGCCCACGCCTCCCCGTGCACCGAGCCGCCCTCGCGATGCAGGACCAGCGAGCGGGTCAGCAGGTCCAGCGCCTCCGACAGCCGGGACCGGTCGCGCTGCACCGCCGCCAGCGCGTGCATCGTCCACGCCCGGTCCGTCGCCAGTCCGGGCGCCGCCTGCAGATCCAGGGCCTCCTGGAGCTTGGCCGCGGCCTCGGTGAGATTGCCCTGGTGATGCAGGGTGATCCCCAGCGAGCACAGGGCCCGCGCGGCGCCCGCGTCGTGATGCGCCTCCCGGTACAGATCGACGACCGAGGCCAGCGTGGTGCGCGCCTTGTCCAGCTCGCCCAGCTGCCGGGCCGCGATACCGGTACGCCACTGCACCGACTGCAGCAGCAGCCCCTCGTCCACCGCCTGCGCCAGCTCGCTGATCTCCCCGAGCCGGTACAGGTCGCCGCGCAGCAGGCAGTAGTCGCACAGGGCACCGAGCAGGTTCAGCACCGCCGCCCGGTCCACGCCCTCCGCGTGCCGCAGCGCCGAAGTGATGAAGCTCGACTCGTCGTCGAGCCAGCGCAGCGCCTCGTCCAGCGAGGTGAAGCCGTGCGAGCCGAACCGGTCCGAACGCGTCGACATGTTGCCGTCGACCAGCCGCAGCACCGAGTCGGCCAGCTCCGCGTAGTTCACGATCAGCCGTTCCTGCGCCGCCGTACGCTCCGCCGGCTCCTCCTCGTCCGCCAGCCGGGCCTGGGCGAAGCCACGGACCAGGTCGTGCAGCCGGTAGCGGCTGCCGCGCACATGGTCCAGCAGCCCGGCCCCCGCCAGAGCGACCAGATGCCGGGTGGCCTCCTGCTCGTCCGTGGCGAGCAGCGCCGCGGCCGCCGCCGCACCCAGCGAGGCCCGGCCCGCCAGCGCCAGTCTCCGCAGCAGCCTGCGCGTCGGCTCCGGTTGGTCGGTGTAGCGCAGCCACAGCACCCGCTCCACCGGATCCACCGGGCCGTACGCACCCAGGTCCACCGCGAGCTGCCGAGCGGAACGCGGGCCCAGCGAGGAACCGGCGACGCGCAGCGCCAGCGGCAGACCTCCGCACAACTGCCGGATCCGGTCGGTGGACTCGGCGTCGTACGGCCCCGACGTGTCCTGTGCGGCCGCGCTCAGCAGCTCCTCCGCACCCGCCGCGTCCAACGCCTGAACCGGCAGCCGGTGCACCCAGGCCGGCAGATCCTCGGGCAGCTCCAGCGCGGTGCGCGCCGTCACCAGCACCAGGCTGTCGGACCGCTCGGGCACCAGCGCGCGCACCTGCTCCGGGTCCGAGGCGTCGTCCAGCACGATCGTCACCGGCAGGCCCGTCAGATGCTGGTGATACAGCTCGCCGAGCCGCTTGACCTGCTGGTCGGGGGAGGAACGCTCCCGGAACAGCAGCTGCTCGCGGGGCGCCCCGAGCCGGTTGAGCAGGTGCAGCAGCGCGTCCCGGGTGGGCAGCGGCGGCTCCTCCCGGCCCCCGCGCAGATCCACGACGACCGCACCGCGGAAGTGGTCCCGCAGCTCGTGCGCCGCGCGCACCGCCAGCGTCGTACGCCCCGAACCGGGCTCGCCGTACAGCACCACCACCGTCGGCCGGGTCTCCGTGGCCGCCCGCGCGGACTGCGTCCATTGCCGGATCCGCGTCATCTCCTGCCGGCGCCCGGCGAACGGGCCTTCCGGCTCGGGAAGTTGACCGAACGACTGCTCCAGCACCGAGCGCCTGCGGGCCGCCGCGCTCTTGTCCGTGCCGCGCAGCGACGGGCCGGACGTCTTCGGCGGGGCCGCCGAGGCGCTGAGCACCCGCTGCTGGTCGAGGAACGGACGGATGCCGCGCACCTCCAGCGCGGTCAGCCACTGCAGCCGCAACTGTTCCGGACCTCCGGGCTGGCCGGCCGCGCCCGCACGATGGTGGGCGGCGGGCAGATGCGAACCGGCCACCTTCACCACGGTGGCCGCCGCGCCCACCACGCCCACGACGGCACCCGCACCGACCGCCGTGCCGGTGCCGGTCCCCAGGGACAGGTCCGCGACGGCGGCTGCGGCCGCGGCAACGGCGGCCACCAGTAAGGCCGTTCCGGTCCCCTCGCGTGCGTAGCGCTGGCCGAAGGTGAGCCGGCCGGCGTCGGCCTCGTCGAGTGCGCGCGTATAGGCCTCGTACTCCTCGGCCGCCGTGCGTGCCATCGCGTCCAGTGCATCGCGCGCCCGCGACAGCAGCAACTGCCCGTCGGTCCGGCCGCCCGAGCGGCGCACCTCTTCCTCCACGGCCCGAACCAGCAGCCGCTCGGCCTCCGCACGATGGCCGTCGCGCATGTCCCGTCCCCCTCCGGCGCCAACTCCGTCACCTACGAGTGTCCTTGGGGGGAGGCGGGAGCGCGAGAGGGCGGCGATCAGCGGGAGAGTGAGGGTTTCGTGGGCATTGGCTCGCGGGGGCCCGACTTGTGCGGCTCCGACAGTGCCAGCGCCACGCACGCCCACGCCAGCCCCGCCTCCGCCACCGCGCAGGCGAGGGCCTGGACGAGATCGCCGCCCGAAGAGGACGTCGTTATGTCGAACCACGCGTCCAGCACCGCCACGGCCGCGGTCGCCGAGGCCGTGAGGCGGGCGCGGGGGTCGGCGCGCAGGCCGAGCAGGGCGGTGGCGGCGCAGCCCGCCGCCATGAGGACGTCGATACCGATCCAGGCCACCGACCAGTGCTGCACCTGTGTGCTGCCCGGGAGCGTCAGGGCGAGCACCACCATCCAGGGCACCAGCAGGACGGACCCCACCCCGAGCAGGATCAGCATCCACCTCTTCAGAGCCACCGTCCTCACCGACCTTCCCGGCGCCACCGTCACCACCGACGTTTCCAACGCCGCCTTTGCCCCCTGCCTTCCCGGTTCCACCCCGCTTTCTCGGCTCGCCCGCATGGCCTTCATCACCAGCCCCCTTCCGATCCGCCGGTCCCGCGCGCCGCGCCACGTCCTGCGGCGTGCCTCCCACGGTAGACCGCAGAGGAAATTCTGCAAAGAAAATTCGGCATACATCAGGGTCGGCTCAGGGTTCTCAGGGATACGGTGACCGCATGACCGACGGCATGTCCGAGATGACCAGCCTGGAGCGCACCGCCCTCTACAAGTCCCTCGGCAACCCCCTGCGCCGCCGGATCCTCGAGTACCTCGGCCGGCACGGCGAGGCGAACTCCACCGTCCTCGCCCGCGAACTCGGCGAGAGCTCCGGCACCACCAGCTACCACCTGCGCAAACTCGCCGAGCAGCGACTCATCGAGGAGATCCCCGAGAAGTCCGGCGGCCGCGAGCGCTGGTGGCGGGCACTGCCCTTCAGCCACACCACACCCGACCCCGCCGCCATGACCCCCGAGGAGTACGCGGCCGCGGCCCAGCTCGCCCACCTCAAGATCGAGGTCGACACCGCCCTCTTCCGCCGCGCCCACCAGGAGTACCGGGGCCCCGAGGGCTGGGCCCAGGTCCAGCGCCACGGCACCTGGATGACCAGGGACGAACTCCTCGCCTTCATGCGCGACTACCAAGCCCTCCTCGCCCGCCACGGCCACCCCCGCGAGGACGCCCCGGAGGAGGCGCGCCCGGTGTCGATGCGCTTCTACGCGGTGGCGGAGCCCGTGGGAGAGTGGAACGGTGAACCGACTGGCCCATGAGACGTCCCCGTACCTGCTCCAGCACGCCGACAACCCCGTCGACTGGTGGCCCTGGTCGGCCGCGGCCTTCGACGAAGCCCGCAAGGCCGGTAAACCCGTACTGCTGAGCGTCGGTTACAGCAGCTGCCACTGGTGTCATGTCATGGCTCATGAGTCCTTCGAGGACCAGGCCACCGCCGACTACCTCAACGACCACTTCGTCAGCGTCAAGGTCGACCGCGAGGAACGCCCCGACGTCGACGCCGTCTACATGGAGGCCGTGCAGGCGGCCACCGGGCAGGGTGGTTGGCCGATGACGGTGTTCCTGACGCCGGAGGCCGAGCCGTTCTACTTCGGGACGTACTTCCCGCCCGCGCCCCGGCACGGGATGCCGTCCTTCCGGCAGGTGCTGGAAGGGGTCCGGCGGGCCTGGGACGAGCGGCGGGAGGAGGTCGGTGAGGTCGCCGGGAAGATCGTGCGGGATCTCGCGCAGCGGGAGATCGGGCATCAGGGCGGCGAGGCGCCGGGGGAGCAGGAGCTCGCGCAGGCGTTGCTGGGGCTCACCCGTGAGTACGACCCGCAGCGCGGCGGATTCGGTGGGGCGCCGAAGTTCCCGCCGTCCATGGTGCTGGAGTTCCTGCTGCGGCATCACGCGCGGACCGGTGCCGAGGGTGCGTTGCAGATGGCGCGGGACACGTGCGAGCGGATGGCGCGGGGCGGGATCTACGACCAGCTGGGCGGTGGGTTCGCGCGGTATTCCGTGGACCGCGACTGGGTGGTGCCGCACTTCGAGAAGATGCTGTACGACAACGCGCTGCTGTGCCGGGTGTACGCGCATCTGTGGCGGGCCACCGGTTCCGATCTGGCACGTCGGGTCGCGCTGGAGACCGCGGACTTCCTGGTGCGTGAACTGCGCACGGATCAGGGCGGGTTCGCCTCCGCGCTCGACGCCGACAGTGAAGACGAGGGCGGGCGGCACGTCGAGGGGGCGTACTACGTGTGGACGCCCGAGCGGCTGCGGGCCACGCTCGGGGAGGCGGACGGTGACCTCGCCGTCCAGTACTTCGGCGTGACCGACGAGGGCACCTTCGAGCACGGCCAGTCGGTGCTGCAACTCCCGCAGACAGAGGGCCTGTTCGACGCGGACAAGATCGCGTCCGTCAAGGAGCGGCTGCTGGCGGAGCGGGCGCGGCGGCCGGCACCGGGCCGGGACGACAAGGTCGTCGCCGCCTGGAACGGGCTCGCGATCGCCGCACTCGCCGAGACCGGCGCCTACTTCGGCAGGCCCGACCTGGTCGAGGCCGCCGTCGGCGCCGCCGACCTGCTCGTACGGGTGCACCTGGACGAGCACGCGCACCTCGCGCGCACCAGCAGGGACGGCCGGGTGGGCCCCAACGCCGGTGTGCTGGAGGACTACGCCGATGTCGCGGAGGGCTTCCTGGCGCTGGCGGCCGTGACTGGGGAGGGGGTGTGGCTGGACTTCGCCGGGCTGCTCCTGGACCACGTGCTCGCGCGCTTCGCCGACCCGGACAGCGGCGCCCTGTTCGACACCGCGTCCGACGCCGAACAGCTCATCCGGCGGCCGCAGGACCCCACCGACAACGCCACCCCCTCGGGCTGGACCGCCGCGGCCGGCGCGCTGCTGGGCTATGCCGCGCACACCGGCTCCGAGGAGCATCGGACCGCCGCCGAACGGGCGTTGGGTGTCGTACGGGCGCTCGGGCCGCGCGTGCCCCGGTTCATCGGCTGGGGGCTGGCCGTGGCCGAGGCGCTGCTCGACGGGCCCCGGGAGGTCGCGGTCGTCGGACCGTCCCTCGCCGACGAGGCGACGGTCGCGCTGCACCGGACCGCTCTGCTCGGCACCGCGCCGGGCGCGGTCGTCGCCGCCGGGACCGCGGACAGTGACGAGTTCCCGCTGCTCGCCGACCGCCCGCTCGTGGACGGCCGGCCGGCCGCGTACGTCTGCCGCAACTTCACCTGTGATGTCCCGACGACGGATCCGGAGCGGCTGGGGGCGACGCTGAAGGCCCGCTGAGCGACGCTGCACATGGCTGGGGCAGAACCACTACGGACGGCTGAAGGCCGACGGCGGGGACGATCCGCTCGGCCTCGACCGGAGCCGGAACGGAATCGCGTGTGAACGGGGAGACGCGAGCAGGCGCTGAGCGCTCCGCCGGACACCTGGTGCGTCATCCCCGGGTCCGTCGTGGCCGGTCGCGCGGTTCCCCGCGCCCCTTCGGGGAGCTGCCGGACCGCAGCGGACTTCGCCGGACCTGTTTAACCGTGCTCCGCCAGGGCGCGTTCCACGATCGCCTCCAGCTGGTCGTGGTGCGCGCCCTTCCAGTACGCGCGGCCGCAGTCCGCGCACTGCGCGAACACGTCGTACGTGCGCTGGGTGCCGTGCTTGAGCTGGTCGGCGACCTCGTCCTTGGTGGCCTCCTTCAGCAGGCCGTTGCACGCGGTGCAGCGGGTCCAGGGGCGCAGGCCCGGGGCGAAACGGTCCAGGACGTCGTGGAGCTGGTCATCGGGGCGGGTGCTGTAGACGTAGGCACCGGCGAACAGTTCGCGGCGGCGCAGCAGGCCGCGGTCACGGCTGAGCATGACCCGCTTCTCGGCGGCCGAGCGGGCGGCGAGGGCCGGGTCGCCGATGTCGGTGGCCTCGTACGCGGTGTCCACGCCGAGCAGGCGCAGCCGGCGGGCGAGGGTGCCGAGGTGGACGTCGAGGAGGAAGCGGAGCGGGGCGCCGGTGATCCGCTGGGGGCGCTCGACGCCGCGGACCTCGACCGTGTCGCCCGCGACCGGGACGTACGAGGTCGGCACCTCGCGGCCGTTGACCCACAGGGCTCCGACCTCGGTCAGCGGGACCCCGGCCGACTCCACGACATGGCCCAGGGTGGAGACGCTGTCGGTGGCGAGCGGGACGACGTCCCGGCGTCGCGCGCTCGGGACGAACACGGCCAGGCCGGAGGCGAACTCGACGTGGATCTCGGGACCGTTCACCCGGTCAGGATGTCACGGCAGGGGGCGCCGGGCTCAGGCGTTTTCGGTGGGCAGGCCGTGCTCCAGGACGGCCAGGCCCTGCGTCACCAGATCGAGGAGGTCGTCCTCGAAGCCGCGCTCGGCCCAGTACAGGTAGACCTCCATCAGGCCGCCGGCCACGGCCGTCGCGCAGACGCGGACCTGGAGGCCGTCCGGGTCCAGGCCGGAGCGCTCGGCGAGGACGGCGCGGAGCAGGCGGCCGGTCCCCGACATGCTCTCGACCATCCGGGCGCGGACCGCGGGGACCTGCACCCCGAGGCGCGCGCGGACGCGGAGCACCTCGGGGTCGTCCTCGGCCATCGCCTCGACGGCCTTGCCGATCACGTGCCGCAGCGAGTCCGTCCATGACTCGCCGGCGGGCCGGGCGCGCAACTCCTCGGCCATCAGGGGGTCGTACTCGTACCGGAGGACGATGTCCTCCTTGGTCGGGAAGTAGCGGAAGACGGTCGACGGCGACACCTCGGCGCGCTCGGCGATCTGCTCGATCGTCGTGGCGTCGTACCCCTGTTCCTTGATCAGCGCGTAGGTCGCGGTGCGGATCGCCTCGCGGGTCCTGATCTTCTTGCGTTCGCGCAGGCCCGGCCGGGGTTGGTCGGCGGGGGAGAGGGGGGAGCGTGCGGCCGTCATGGGGTCATTCTCCGCGATCACGCGTCGCCCATGAAGTGAAAGTCGGTGCCGAAATGGAGTGAATGTCAAACAATGGTGACTTTCGGGCGCACGAAAACGGCCACGGCTCGCGAGCCGTGGCCGTGGGATGGGGTGCGGGGGTCACGCGTGCTGGTACGCCACCAGGGAGATGCCGACGTAGTGGACGACGAAGGCGGCGAGGGTGAAGGAGTGGAAGACCTCGTGGAAGCCGAACCAGCGCGGTGAGGGGTTCGGACGCTTGATGCCGTAGATCACGCCGCCGGCGCTGTAGAGCAGGCCGCCGACGATCACCAGGACGAGGACGGCGATGCCGCCGGTGCGCATGAAGTCGGGCAGGAAGAAGACCGCGGCCCAGCCCATCGCTATGTAGCAGGGGGTGTAGAGCCAGCGCGGGGCGCCGACCCAGAAGACCCGGAAGACGATGCCCGCGGCGGCCGCGGCCCAGATGCCCCACAGCAGCCACTGCCCCTTCGCGCCGGGCAGGAGCAGCAGGGTGAGCGGGGTGTAGGTGCCCGCGATGATCAGGAAGATGTTGGCGTGGTCGAGGCGGCGCAGGACGCCGTCCATCCGGGGGCTCCAGTTTCCCCGGTGGTACAGCGCGCTGACACCGAACAGCAGGCAGGCCGTGAGGGCGTAGATCCCGCAGGCCACGCGGCCTCTGGGGGAGTCGGCGAGCGCGGTGAGCACCAGGCCCGCGACGAGGGCGGCCGGGAACATGCCGAGGTGCAGCCAGCCACGGAGCCGGGGCTTGGCCGCGAGCGGCAGGGAAGGCGCGGCGGGACCGCGGCCGGCGGCCGGCGTGTCCGTGGGCGCGTCGGGGACGGACGCAGTCATGGCCCGCATGGTACCTACGCCACCGTAAGTCACGCGTCAGCGCGTCCCGGTGAACGGACGCAACGCAAAAAGTCCTTCCGTTGAACTCCATGTGCACGCAAAGAATCCTGGAAACCGTGGGATTCCTCACGTCGCTCACCTGTGATGCCCTCTGGACAGATGGGCACTAGAATCGGATGATCAAATGAGAGCAGTCGGCACCGGATGAGCGGCTACGAAGCGTCCGGGTCGCGGCCCCCACGGGGCGTTGTACACAAAAATCCCTCAATTAGGAGCAATCGTGGCGCGCGACATCGCGGCTCCCACCGGCATCCCCACCCAGCACAAGGACCTGATCTCGTGGGTCAACGAGATCGCCGAACTGACCCAGCCGGACAAGGTCGTCTGGTGTGACGGATCCGAGGCCGAGTACGAGCGACTGAGCGAGGAGCTTGTCGAGAAGGGCACCTTCAAGAAGCTCGACCCGATCAAGCGCCCCCACTCCTACTACGCGGCCTCCGACCCGACCGACGTCGCGCGCGTCGAGGACCGGACCTTCATCTGCTCCGAGAAGGAGGAGGACGCCGGCCCCACCAACCACTGGAAGGCCCCCGCCGAGATGCGGGAGATCTTCTCGGGTGAGAAGGGCCTGTTCCGCGGCTCCATGCGGGGCCGCACCATGTACGTCGTCCCGTTCTGCATGGGCCCGCTCGGCTCGCCGCTGTCCGCGATAGGCGTGGAGATCACCGACTCCGCCTACGTCGCCGTCTCCATGCGCACCATGACCCGCATGGGCCAGGCCGTCCTGGACGAGCTGGGCACCGACGGCTTCTTCGTCAAGGCCGTGCACACGCTGGGCGCCCCGCTGGAGGAGGGCCAGCAGGACGTGCCGTGGCCCTGCAACCAGACCAAGTACATCTCGCACTTCCCCGAGAGCCGCGAGATCTGGTCCTACGGCTCCGGCTACGGCGGCAACGCGCTGCTCGGCAAGAAGTGCTACGCGCTGCGTATCGCCTCCGTCATGGCCCGTGACGAGGGCTGGCTGGCCGAGCACATGCTGATCCTCAAGCTCACCCCGCCGCAGGGCGAGTCCAAGTACGTCGCCGCGGCCTTCCCGAGCGCCTGCGGCAAGACGAACCTCGCCATGCTGGAGCCGACGATCTCCGGCTGGACGGTCGAGACCATAGGCGACGACATCGCCTGGATGCGCTTCGGCGAGGACGGCCGCCTCTACGCGATCAACCCCGAGGCCGGTTTCTTCGGCGTCGCGCCCGGCACCGGTGAGCACACCAACGCCAACGCGATGAAGACCCTGTGGGGCAACGCCGTCTTCACGAACGTCGCGCTCACCGACGACGGCGACGTGTGGTGGGAGGGCATGACCGAGGAGTCGCCCGCGCACCTCACCGACTGGAAGGGCAACGACTGGACGCCGGCGTCCGGGACCCCGGCCGCCCACCCCAACGCCCGCTTCACCGTCCCCGCCTCGCAGTGCCCGATCATCGCGCCCGAGTGGGAGGACCCGAAGGGCGTGCCGATCTCGGCGATCCTCTTCGGCGGCCGCCGCGCCAGCGCCGTCCCCCTGGTCACCGAGTCCTTCGACTGGAACCACGGCGTGTTCCTCGGCGCCAACGTGGCCTCCGAGAAGACCGCGGCCGCCGAGGGCAAGGTCGGCGAGCTGCGCCGCGACCCCTTCGCGATGCTGCCCTTCTGCGGCTACAACATGGGCGACTACATGGCCCACTGGGTCAACGTGGCGAAGGACAAGGACCAGTCCAAGCTGCCGAAGATCTACTACGTCAACTGGTTCCGCAAGAACGACGAGGGCAAGTTCGTCTGGCCGGGCTTCGGCGAGAACAGCCGCGTCCTGAAGTGGATCGTGCAGCGCCTGGACGGCGCGGCCGAGGGAGTCGAGACCCCCATCGGCATCCTGCCGACCAAGGACGCCCTGGACACCGACGGCCTCGAACTGTCCGACTCCGACCTGGACTTCCTGCTCAAGGTCGACACGGAGGTCTGGCGCGAGGAGGCGGCGCTCGTCCCCGAGCACCTCAACACCTTCGGCGACCACACCCCGAAGGAGCTGTGGGACCAGTACCGCTCGCTGGTGCAGCGTCTGGGCTGAGCCCCGCACCCCTGAAGACTCCACGGCCGGTTGGGATGCCCTGACCAGTGATCGTCACGGCCGGCCGTGGTGGACAGCGGCGAGGCCGCGCACAACGGAGTGCGGGGCCCTGGGCCTGTCGCCGTCCGTCCCGTCCGCCCCGACGGGAACGGACGGCGACAGGCCTTCGCCCATTTCCCCTTGATCACAAATCTTCACGGCTGTTTCATATTCCTTGACGAGTGCTTTGCCGGTACTCGACTCAGCCTGTGGGGGGCACAGTTGAATAAAGTTCATCGTTCGGGACGCCTCGCTGCCACCGCGCTCGCCGCGACGCTCGCCGGAGCCGGTCTGACCGTCGCCGTGGCGCCCGCGGCCCACGCGGCCGCCTCCGACGCGGTGGTCAAGCTGCCGATGTCGTCGTACGGGGCGATCGCCGTCGACAACGTGCATCAGCGCGTCTTCGTCTCGGACAGCAACACCGACTACTACCTCAACAAGGGCACCATCGCCGTCTACAGCTTCGACGGCGAGCGCCTCACCACCATCCAGACCCCGTACCACGTCTCGGGTCTGGCTCTCAACGCCGACAGCACCAAGCTCTACGCGGGGCTGCGCGAGCAGATCCAGACGTACGACACCACCACCTTCGAGGCGGCCACCGTCGCCGGCACCTACACCGACACCTGCGGCCGGGAACTCGCCTTCTCCGGCGGGCAGTTGTACGTCACCACGCCGTACTCGCAGTACGTGGGCGCGTGCGGCTACGCGGCGCAGACCAACCTCGACGGCATCGTGAACGGCGTGTACACGCGCACCGGCTGGAACGACTACGGCAAGCTCAAGATCGAGGCCGGCCCCGGCGACCGGATGCTGATGGGCCAGCCGCGCAACGACAACGCGGCCAACCCCTTCGTCGCGGTGTACGACACCGCGGGCGGCTCCCTCGTGCGAGGCGCCGCCCGCCGCTTCGCCGACAGCACGGGCAACGGCGCGCTCGACCTGAAGGACATGGCGTTCTCCGCCGACGGCAGCAAGGTCGCCGTGGCCGACGCCGCCTACGGCACCCGGCTGCTCGACACCGGCGACCTGTCGGACGCGGCGAACGGCTACCAGCCGCTCCCGGCCGGTGCCACCGCCAGCTCGGTCGCCTTCAGTGGCGACGGAAAATACGTCGCGCGCGGCGCCGCGGCCACCGGCGCCACACCCGACCTGCTGATCCAGCCCGCCGACCCCACCGACGCGACCGCCCCGCTGGAGTTCGTCTTCGAGGGCTCCCTGGACGGCGACCGGGTCGCCCCGCGCGGCATGGAGTGGGCGGCCGACGGCTCCCGGCTGTTCGCGGTCACCACCAACGCCGCCGGGACCCAGTTCTGGCTGCACATCGTCCAGCCGCCGGCCGTCCAGTACGACACCCGCCTCACCGCAGGCCTCACCCACAGCCCCGCCCAGGCGGTCGCGGGCGAGCCGCTGTCGGTGCGCGGCAGGCTGGAGCTCGACGGACCCGCGCCCGGCACCCCGGCGAAGGTCACGGCGACCCGCACGGACGCGAACGGCAGCCACGACCTGGGCACCTTCCCCGTCAAGGCGGACGGCACCTTCACGGTCCTCGACGAGCCCGACCTCGTCGGCGACGCCACGTACACGGTGTCCTTCCTCGGCGACCTGACCCACCGGCCCGCCGCGGACGTCACGCACACCGTGACCGTCGCCAAGGCGCCGACCTCGATCGCGCTGACCGCCCCGGCGCAGGCGACGCTCGACGGCGTCCACCTCACCGGCACCTTCACCGCGCAGGGCAAGGCGCTGCCGGACCGGGCGGTGCTGAAGGTCGTACGCACCGACAAGCTCGGCACCGGCACGCTGTCGTCGGTGACCGTCGCGGCCGACGGCACGTTCACCGTCGACGACATCCCGCGCGCCCGGCGCGCGGTGACCTACACGGTGAGCTGGCCGGGCGACGACCTGCACGTGGGGTCCGAGGCCTCGGTGACGGTCGAGGTCACGCGCTGATCCCGCCGCCCCCGCCCCGCTCCTCCAGATAGCGGGTGTGGGTCTCCTGGCGGCGGGCCTCGGTCTCCCGCAGGTCCGCCGCCAGCCGTCCGGCCTCGTCCCGCAGCAGCCCCAACTGGCGTTCCAGATGGCGCTCCGGGGCCTCCTGTCCCGGGGCCAGCCGGGTCCACCACCGGGTCCGCACGAACGTGTCGACCGCCTCCGGAAGGTCCTGCCGCACCACCCGGGAGAGCGTGTGCACGCCCTCCGGGTCATGGGCGAGCAGCTCGGTGCCCCAGTCGCGGTCGAGCAGCGCGGCCAGCAGTCCGGTCAGCTCGGTGAGCAGGCCCTCGGCGGCCGGCGGCAGCTCGACGTCGGCGAGGTAGCCGCCGAGCCTCTCGAAGTCGCCGCGCACCGCGTCCAGTTGGGCGGACGGATCGGGGAAGTCGGGCAGCGCGGGCCGCTCCGGCGGGGCGATCAGCGCACCAGCGCCGTACAGCCCGGCGACCACGACCGGCCAGTACGCGCCCGCGACCCCGGTGAAGGTCAGCACCAGACCGGCCAGGCCGCAGGCGGCGCCGGTGAGGTTCTTGCGGGACTCGAGATAGCCGAGGACCTTACTGGTAGCCACGGATCTCCTTGAAGGCGCCGTCCAGCGAGCCGTGCCGGGCGTCGAAGAGACGGCCGCCGGTCAGGTCGGCGATGTGCGACAGCTCCGCGCGGTCGGAGTCGCCGAAGAGGATCGGGAAGACGGGGATGTCCCGCCGGGTGCCGGTGAGCCGGCGGTAGAAGCCGTCGAAGTCCCCGGCCTTCGCACCGGTGGTGTTCTCGCCGTCGGTCATCAGCACGATCGAGGTGAACGTGTCGCGGTCGGTGCCCAGATGGTCGTAGGCCTTCTCCAGCGAGGTGTAGATCGCGGTGTCGCCGTCCGCGTCCAGGGCCGCCGTGTCCCGCCGGATGGCGTCGAGACCGGCCTTCGGGTCCGCCGGCTCCACGACGTGCGTGCGCACGCTCTTCACGTCCGAGCCGAACGGCATCAGCGTGACCTCCTCGCGGTCGCGGAAGTCGGCGGTGAGACCGGTCAGCGCCTTCTTCAGCGACGACAGCCGCTCGCCGTCCATCGAGCCGGAGGTGTCGAGGACGTACACCGTCCGCGAGGGCCGGCGCAGCTCGTTCTCGTACGAGTCGAGAAGGCCGTCCGCGACGGAACGGCTGCCCGGGAAGGGCAGTTCGCGCCGCCGCTCCGTGTCCAGACCGGACGCGGGCGGCACCGAGGCGACCACCGGCCGGCGGTGGGTGGTGCCGGTGATGAGCTTCTGCACCGCGGGGGTGCGCAGGTCCTCCACCACCTTGCGGACGTCCTCACGGGTGCGGACACCGGTGGCGGCCAGCGAGGAGAGCGGGTAGTCGGCGGTGACGACGCCGTCACGGGGGCGGATCACGGTCAGGCCCGGGATGCCCTTGAGAACGGACTCGTAGTTCAGCAGGGCGTCGACCGTGCCGCGCCGCTTGTACGCCGTCGCCAGCCAGCCCGACGAACCCGACGTCAGCTTCTGCCCCTTGAAGAACTCCTTCAGCCGGGGCGTCGCCTTCGCCACGTCCGCGTCCGTCAGCGCGGACTGCGCGCCGGACAGGGCCGAGGCGACCGACACGAGGGTGGAGAACCCGGAGTTGGAGCGGGCGGGGTCGGTCATGCCGTACGTCAGTTTCCCGTCCTGCACGGCCTGCTCGATCCGCGACCAGGTGACCTGCTCGGGCTTCCAGCCGAGCGCCTGTACGGTGGCCGGTTTCACCCCGATGGCGACCGGGCTGGACATGACCGGTGTCTCCGAGACCACCTTCTTCGCCGCCTCGGGGCGCAGCCGCAGATAGTCGTCCGAGGACAGCCACAGCGCGTCGTACGCCCCGTCGGCCTTGCCCCTGGCGACCAGGTCGACGGCGTCCAGGGTGCCCATGTAGGTGGGCCGGACGGTGATGCCGGTGTCCTCGCGGACGCGGTCGAAGACGGCCCTCATGTCGCTGAGTTCGCTGGAGGCGAGGACCCGGAGAGTGCCGGGCTTCGGGGCCGCGGGGTCGTCCTTGTGCTCCTGGCCGGTCGTGCAGCCGGTCAGCAGCGCGGCCGTGACGGTCAGGAGGGCCAGTGCGCGCCGTCTCATCCGAGTCCCCCCTCCAGCGCGCCCTGCGACCGGCTGCGCTCCAGGTACGCGCTCGCGTGCTGGAGCTCGTCCGTCAGCGACTGGACCGTGGAGGCCATCACCTCGGTCGCCTGCACCTTGTAGGTGTCGATGGCGTCCAGGGTGCGGTAGATCTGCTGGAACGCCGAGCGCAGCGTCTCCGCGCCGACGGCCGGGTCGGCGGCGATGCGCTGGATCTCCCCGCTCTGCGTGGCGAGCATCTCCGAGTTGGCCCTGATGAGGTCCTCGGTCGTGCCGCGCAGGGCGTTGACCTGCTCGACCACCTTCTTCTGGTTGTCGAGCGCCGAGGCCAGCATCACCGAGATGCGCAGGGCCGAGACGGTGGTCGTGGCCGCCCGGTCGACGCCCTTGATCAGCTCGTCGTTGTTACGGCGTACGACGTCCATGGCGAGGTAGCCCTGCGCGCACACCGCGAGCTGGGTGAGCAGGTCCTGGTGCTTCTGCCGCACCGGGAAGAGGACGTCGGCGCGCAGGTGGTCGGCCTGCCCGGGGTCCGGGACCCCGGCGATGTGCTCCTCGACGGCGGTGTCCAGGGCCTCGGTGAGGACGACGTACTCCTGGAGCTTGCCCATGGTCTCCCACAGCCGCACCCGCTCGGTCTGCAACGCGGCGTTGTCCCGGCGCAGTTCGTCCTGCCCGCCGCGCAGCGAGCCGACGATCCGGTTCAACGTGCCCTGGGAAGAGGCGTACTTGGCGACATGGTCGCGCAGCTTGTTCCCACCGGGCAGCTTGGACAGGAACTTGCGCCCCTTGCTCGCCGGCAGGTCCCGCGGGTCCAGGTCCTCGACCACGCGCCGGAGTTCGACGAGCGAGCCGGCGACCTTGCCCTGGGCGTCGCCGCCCTTGTCGGGCAGGCTGCGTACGGCCCGCTCCAGCATCCGGTTGGACTGGGCGGCCGCGGTGCGCATGTCGCCGGCGCCCAGGGAGGTGATCTCCCCGACCTTGCCCGCGAACTCGGGCGAGCGGGCGTCGAGCGAGGCCAGCCCGTCGACGTAGGCGGCGGCCTTGCGCGCCATGTCGGACCGTACGCCGTCCTCGACGGGCACCAGCCCGCCGGCCTTGTCCCGGGGCACGGGCCTGACGGCCTCGGGCGGGGTCAGCGTGAAGACGTCGTCGCCGCTGAGCGTGGGCGCGGGCTCACCGCCGCTCGGCACCATCTTGTCGAAGTTGCTCACAGGATCCCCCCGTCATCCGCGCGCCCGGCGGGCCATCTCGTGCAGCACCGCGGAGGTGGGCACGGGCGCCTGCCGGACGCCGGTCAGCTGCTGGTTGAGGTAGGCGGCGTGGGCCGCGGTGGCCGAGACGAACTCGGTGGCGTCGCCCTGCGGCCGGAACCCGTGCCGGGCCGCGAGCCTGCGCAGGGTGGGGTCGGTGCTGAGCAGTTCCCCGAGCGCGCGGCCGTTCGCGTCGAGCGCCACGACCGTGTGGTCGCTGTTGACCGTGGTGTCCGGGTACAGGACCACGAGGTCGTCCGCGCCGGTGCCGTGCTGCTCGGCGAGCATCGAGGCGACCTGGGACTCGTACACCAGCACCAGGGGGTTCCCGGCGCCGCTGATGAAGTCCCTGAAGACCGCGTCCGAGCTGGACTGCTGGGCGCCCTGCACGCTGACGAGCGTGTGCAGCAGGGGTGCGGTGCGGTCGATGTCGGCGTCGCTCGCGACCACCTTGCCGCCGTTGGCGACGTACGAGGCGGCGGCGAGGTAGAGGGCGCCCGAGTTGGAGGACTCCGGGTCGGTGCTCGCGACATAGAGGGTGCCGGTCAACTCCCCGTGCCGGGAGGCGCCCTTGAGCTGCTGCCAGGTGCGGTCGTGCCGGGCGGCGTCCAGGTAGGCGGCCATCTTCAGCGTGCCGCGGCTCTTGCCGTCGAGCGTGGCCAGCCCGTTGCCTGCGAGCACCTCGGCGGCGCTGCGGTGGGCCACGACCACGAGGGGCGAGTAGAACGGCCGGGGCAGCGGCTCCTGCACGTGGTACTTGGCGGCCAGCTGGTCGGCGGGCGCCTGACTGGACGGGAAGGCGAAGTCGTACCCCTTGAGGTCCAGGCCCTCCATGGCCCAGGACCCCGACGCCTCCGTCTTCACGGTGTAGCCCTTGGCGGCGAGGGCCTTCACCACGTCGGGATCGGCGAAGAAGTCTGCCTTCTCCGACCCGATCACTCCTCGCACGGTCTTCGTTGCCGTGCCCTTGTCCTCACCATGCCGCCCCGCGACGACAGCAGCCACCACGCCGCCGATCAGCAGGACCGCGAGGACGATTCCCGCGATACGTCTCACGCCGGGGATCGTGCTCGCGGAACCCAACATTCCCCGAGGCGGTCGGTGAACGGGGGGTGACATAACGGCACCGGCACTGCAACGCCCCGAGGGGCGCGGGGCTGTGTCGATATGCGGCTCCGCCGCGTGGGCGCGAGCAAGCACGAACAACCGGCAGCCGCAGGACGACACGAACTCCCACGGCGGAACGCACCCGGGATCAGGCCCACGCAGTGAATGGCGCCCGGGCCGCGCGTCGCTGCGGGTGCGCGCGGCCCGGGGCCGTCAGGGGGACCCGGAGGGGTCAGAGGGCCGCGCTCAGTTCCTTCGGGCCGGCGAGGGCGGCGGCGTGCGCGTCCATGCGTTCGGCGGACAGGATCGCCGCCGCCGTGTCGGCGCGGGACGCGGCGACGACCAAGGCGCGCCCCGCAAGGGCGTGCGCACGTCGGTGCAGGGCGGCGGGATCGCCGGTCGCGGCCGGCGTCGCGCGCAACGGATCGCGTCCGCCCCGCAGACGGCCGACCTCGCCGGCGAGGCGATCCGCGGCCGCGTCCAGGCCGGGGCACGGTGTCAGGGCGCGCAGGTCGTCGGTGACGGCGAGCAGCGCGGATAGGTGACCGGCCAGCTGGATGTCCAGCTCCTCCTCGCGCGACCGGTGGGGGAAGTCCGCGGGGGTGTCGGCCATCGTGCTGTGGACCGACTTGGTGCGGATCGGTTCGTACATGGGATGGCCTCCTGCGCTCTGACAGGAAACCATCCTAGCTTAGATTTCGTCTAAAGTTGAGTCGGGTCGCGGTGTGAGGTTCCGCGGCTACGGTTGGCCGTATCCGTCCAGGAAGGACCCGATCCGCGTCACCGCGTCCCTCAGGTCGCCCACCGTCGGCAGCGTCACGACCCGGAAGTGATCGGGTTCGGGCCAGTTGAAGCCGGTGCCGTGGACCACCATGATCTTCTCCCGGCGCAGCAGGTCCAGGACCATCCGCCGGTCGTCCTTGATCTTGAAGACCTTCGGATCGAGCCGCGGGAAGAGATACAGCGCACCCTTGGGCCGTACGCAGGTCACCCCCGGGATCTGCGTCAGCAGCTCGTACGCCGTGTCCATCTGCTCCTTCAGGCGCCCGCCCGGCAGCACCAGGTCGTTGATCGACTGGCGCCCGCTGAGCGCGGCGACGACCCCGTGCTGGCCCGGCATGTTCGCGCACAGGCGCATGTTCGCCAGGATCGTCAGGCCCTCGATGTAGGAGTCGGCGTGCGCGCGCGGCCCGGAGACGGACATCCAGCCGACGCGGTAGCCGGCCACCCGGTACGCCTTCGACATGCCGTTGAAGGTCAGCGTCAGCAGGTCGGGGGCGACCTTGGCGGTCGGGGTGTGCGTCGCGCCGTCGTAGAGGATCTTGTCGTAGATCTCGTCGGAGCAGACCAGCAGGTTGTGCCGGCGGGCGATGTCGGTCAGGCCCTTCAGCATCGCCTCGTCGTACACCGCACCCGTCGGGTTGTTCGGGTTGATGATGACGATGGCCTTGGTGCGGTCGGTGACCTTGCGCTCGACGTCGGCCAGGTCGGGCATCCAGTCGGACTGCTCGTCGCAGCGGTAGTGCACCGCCGTGCCGCCGGACAGGGAGACCGCGGCCGTCCACAGCGGGTAGTCCGGCGCCGGTACGAGCACCTCGTCGCCGTCGTCCAGCAGCCCCTGCATCGCCATCACGATCAGCTCGGAGACGCCGTTGCCGATGAAGACGTGCTCGACGTCGGTCTCGATGCCGAGGGTCTGGTTGTGCATCACGACCGCGCGGCGGGCGGCCAGCAGGCCCTTGGCATCGCCGTAGCCGTGCGCCGAGGAGACGTTGCGGAGGATGTCCTCCAGGATCTCCGGCGGGCACTCGAAGCCGAACGCGGCGGGGTTGCCGGTGTTGAGCTTCAGGATGCGGTGACCGGCCGCCTCCAGCCGCATCGCCTCCTCAAGCACCGGACCCCGGATCTCGTAACAGACGTTGGAGAGCTTGGTCGACTGGATCACCTGCATGTCCGTGAGCTTACGGCCAGGCACTGCCCGGTGCCCCGTGTTTTCCGCCACGCGAGACAAGGAAGGGTTTGGGCTGTTATCGCCGGTAACTGTCACACGTGTCACACGCGTCTCTACAATCCCCCCACATGACGACCGAACGCCCGCAGGGGGCGGGGGCGTACGGCGCGCACGGTGCGGGTGACGAGCCGCAGGCCCTGCCCAAGGTGTACCTCCCGCAGGAGGCCCCGGCCCCCTCGTACGAGGGATACGCCGACCCTGCCTCCGCCCACGGCTGGCAGAACGCGTATGACGAGACGCGCGAGCTGCCCGCGATATCCGAAGCGGCTGGGCCGTACGAGGTGGCCGGGCCGCACGGGGTGGCCGGGCCGCACGGGGTGGCCGGGCCGCACGGGGTGGCCGGGCCGCACGGGGTGGCGGAGCCGCACGGGGTGGCCGGGCCGCACGGGGTGGCCGGGCCGCACGGGGTGGCCGGGCCGCAAGATGCGCACGAGCCGCACGCGCCCCAAGCACCGCAGGCATCCCACGCGCCACACGCCTCCCATGGCTCGGACGATCCGGACGTCCTCGGCGACACCGTCGCACTCGAAGCCCTCGCCGCACTCGAAGCCCTCGCCGCGCCCGGCGCCCTCGCCGCGCCCGGGGCTCCCGCCATGCCCTCCGCCCCCTCCGAGCCGCACGGCCGGGCCGGTCGTCGGCGGCAGCGGCAGCGCCTCGGCCGTCGGCGGCTGGCGATCGTCGCCGGTGTGGTCGGCGTGGCCGGTACCGTCGCTGTGCTCGCCGGCCTGGGTGGCTCGGACTCCCCGGGCGGAGGGCGGAATCCCGCGAAGGGGGAGGGCGCCCCCGGCGCGTCCCGTACCGCGACCGAGCCGTCGGCCACCGGTTCCCCGGACGCCCCGGCCGGCACCGGTCGCGGCGCCTCGCCGTCCGCCACCCCCACCCCGACCGGCACCGCGCCCGGGCCGGGCGCGGGAGCCGCGAAGGCCGGCAGCCCGACGACGGCCGCACCCTCTTCGTCCGCCCCGGGATCGACCGCTCCCACATCCGCGACGGCGAACCCCTCCGCGACTCCCGCCACCCCCGGCGGCCCCTGGAACAAGGGGCGCGGCCACGGCCGCAAGCCCAGCTAGGACGAGCGGAACTGACGGTGCGTCGTGAAGGCTGTGCGCAGCCTTCACGGCCGACTCTTCGCCGACTCGGCGCCAGATCCTTGCCCACACGCGCCCCTGTCGTGAGAATGCTCATGACAATGACAGGCGACCGGAAGATCTCCGGTCGCCCACGTCGTAAGAGGGGACCCCCACATGAACAAGCCTCTCCTGGCCGCCCTGTCCGCCCTCGTGATGGCCGGGGTCGGCGCGGCACCCGCGGTCGCCGCACCGCAGGGCCACGCGGTCGAGGCCGCCAAGGCGGTGACCGTCAACTTCGCCGGGACGGTGTCGCTCAGCAACTGCTCCGGTTCCGTCGTCCGCTTCCCGGGCTCGGCGGACAGCGACCCCGCGCTCGTGATGACCAACGGCCACTGCCTGGAGACGGGCTTCCCGAGCCCGGGTCAGGTGATCACCGGCCAGTCGTCCAGCCGCAGCTTCGGCCTGCTGAACTCCTCCGGCTCCAGGATCGCGACCCTGCGCGCCAACCAGGTCGTGTACTCCACGATGACCGACACGGACGTCACGATCTACCGGCTGACCACCACCTACGCGGCGATCAAGAGCTCGTACGGCATCAGCGCGCTCACCGTGCAGAACACGCACCCGGCCGCGGGCACCGGCATCAAGGTCGTCTCCGGGTACTGGAAGCGGATCTACAGCTGCGACGTCGACGGGTTCGTGTACCGGCTGAAGGAGGGCGGCTGGACCTGGAAGGACTCGGTCCGCTACACCCCCGCCTGCAACACCATCGGCGGAACCTCCGGCTCCCCGGTGATCGACACCGCCACCGGCAACGTCGTCGCGGTCAACAACACCGGCAACGAGGACGGCCAGAGCTGCACCGAGAACAACCCGTGCGAGGTCGACGCGAGCGGCAACATCACCGTCCGCAAGGGCATCAACTACGCCGAGGAGACGTACCAGATCCCGGCCTGCTTCACGACCGGCAACAAGCTGGACCTGGCCGCGGCCGGCTGCGTACTCCCCAAGCCGTAGCCGTAGCCGTAGCCGTAGCCGTAGCCGTCGCCGTAGCCCTGGCCGTCGCGATAGCCCTGGCCGTCGCGGTAGCCGTAGCCGTGACGGTGGTCTAGACGGGCGTGCGGCGGACCGTCCGGCCCGCCAGGACATCCGTGCGCCGGCCGTCCTCGACGGCGAAACGGCCGTCGATCAGGACGTACGGGATCCCCGTCGGGGGCGTGCGGGGCTCGGCGAACGTGGCGCCGGGGGCGACCGTGGCCGGGTCGAACAGGACCAGGTCGGCCCGGTATCCCTCGCGTACCAGCCCGCGGTCCGGCAGACGCAGCCGGGCCGCGGGGCGCGCGGTGAGATGCGCGACGCACTCCTCCAGCGTCAGCACGCCCAACTCCCGTACGTAGTGGCCGAGATAGCGCGGGAAGGTGCCGTACGCCCGCGGGTGCGGCTTGGTGCCCTGGAGGATGCCGTCGGAGCCGCCGGTGTGCGCGCGGTGCCGCATGATCGTGCGGACGTTCTCCTCGTGGCCCACGTGCTGGAGGATCGTCGTGCCGAGGCGGTCCTCGACCAGCAGGCGCCGGGCGGTCGTCCAGGGGGTCTCGCCGCGCAGAGCGGCCGACTCCCGGACCGTACGGCCCACGAGATCGTTCAGCGCCGGGTCGGTCACGCCCGAGATCTCGATCGTCTCCCACTCCATGGGCACGCCGTGGCAGCCGTCCGAGCCGGTGACCTCCAGATCGTGCCGGATCCGCTCGACCGTCGCCGGGTCGGCGAGCCTGGCCAGGACCTCCTCCGGGCCGCCCTCGCTCGCCCAGCTCGGCAGCAGCGCGGCCAGGGTGGTGGAGCCGGGGGTGTAGGGGTAGGTGTCCAGCGTGATGTCCGCGCCCGCGTCCAGCGCCCGGTCCAGCAGCGCCAGCAGTTCGGGCGCGCGGCCCTCGTTCACACCGAAGTTCATGGTGGCGTGCGCCAGGTGCAGCGGGCAGCCCGCCTCCCGCGTCAGCGTCACCATCTCGGCGTAGGCCTCCAGGGCGCCGGCGCCGTAGGAGCGGTGGTGCGGGCAGTAGTAGCCGCCGTACGACGCCACCACCCGGCACAGCTCGGTCAGTTCGGCGTCCCCGGCGTACATGCCGGGCGTGTAGGTGAGCCCGGAGGACAGACCGACCGCGCCCTGCTCCAGACCTTCCGCGACCAGCCGCCGCATCCGCTCCAGTTCCCCGGGCGTGGCCGCGCGGTCCTCCCAGCCGACGGCGAGCGCGCGGAGCGTGCCCTGCGGGATGAGGTACGCGGCGTTCACCGCGATCCCGTGACCGTCGAACCCGTGGTCCAGCCGGTCCAGGTACTCGCCGACCGTCCGCCAGTCGAAGTCGATGTCGTCGCCGTACCCGTTCCAGCCGGTGATCGCCCGCCGCACCTCCTCCAGCGTGCGGTCGTCCACGGGCGCGTACGACAGCCCGTCCTGCCCGATGACTTCGAGCGTGACCCCCTGCGCCAGCTTCGCGCTGTGGTCCGGGTCGCGCAGCAGCGCGAGGTCGGAGTGGGCGTGCATGTCGATGAAGCCGGGGGAGAGGACCAGGCCTTCCGCGTCCAGCTCGCGCACGGCACGCGGCCGCTGGCAGCCGGCGGCCGCGGCTTCCTTGACGATCGAGACGACACGGCCGCCGTCGACCACCACGTCGGCGCGGTACGACGGCTGCCCGCTGCCGTCGACCACCTCCGCGTCACGGATGACCAGGTCCTCCACGAAAGGCTCCCAACTGCCTAGAAGAACGTGCCTGCCCGCAAGAGCGTGCTGCCTGGAAGAACGTGCTGCCTAGAAGAACGTGCGGATGTACTCGACGACCGTCCCGTCGGCCTCGGCCACCGGGATCAGCTGCCACTTGTCGAAGGACGTGCACGGGTGGGACAGGCCGAGGCCGACCCAGTCGCCGACCTCGACGTCCGCCTCCGGGGCGGTGCCCAGCCACAGGTGCTGGTCGGACAGGGCGGTCACCTCGACGCCGGTCGCCGGGCGCTCGATGCCGTCCCGGCGCACCACCTGGGCCACCGGACGGTCGAGGTCGTAGGCGGCGTCCCGCTTGCCCGCGTTGGCGAAGGCCTGCTCGGGGGAGGGCCGGGAGACCACCTGGGCCCACAGCCGGAACGCCGGCTCCAGCGCGCCCTCCTCGGGCACCCGGTTGAACGGGGTGATCCTGCTGTAGTGCACGTCGTCGTGCGAGACGTACGCGCCCGAGCGGAGCAGCTTCAGCACCGGCCGGGAGAGCTCGGGGATCTCCGCGAAGACGTCGGCGACCGCGTCGAACCAGCCGCTGCCGCCCGCGCTCACCACGATCTCGTCCGTCCCGGCGAACCGGCCGTCCTTGTCGAAGGCGGCGGCGAGCGCGACGAGCCGGCGCAGGTACGCCGTCACCCGCTCGGTGTCGGCCTGCGGCACCTCGCCCTCGTAGCCCGCGACGCCGACCAGCCGCAGGTGCTCCGCGGCGGCCACGGCGTCGGCGACGGCCGCGCACTCCGCCTCCGTACGGACACCGGTACGGGCACCCTCGCCGCCGGCCAGCTCCACCACGACGTCCACGGGGCGGGAGGCGCCTTGGAGCGCCGCGTCCATCAGCTCGACCCCGCGCACGGAATCGACGTAGCAGACGAAACGGAAGCCGGGGTCGGCGGCCAGGTCGGCGGCGACGCGGCGCAGGGCGGCCGGGTCCACCAGTTCGTTCGCCAGGAAGATCCGCCGGATGCCGAAGGCGCGGGCCACCCACACCTGGTGCGGCACCGCGAGCGTGATGCCCCAGGCGCCGTGCTCGATCTGGCGGTGGAAGAGCTGCGGGGCCATCGAGGTCTTGCCGTGCGGGGCGAAGGCGAGGCCGTGCCGGGCCGTGTACAGCTCCATGACCCGCAGGTTGTGCTCCAGGCGCTCGGCGGACAGCGCGAGGACGGGGGTGGTGAAGCCGTCGGTGAAGAGGTTGCGCCCCTGGGCGGTCAGCGCGGCGACGGTCAGGCCCGCGGCGTCCGGCGGGAGGCCCTTGAAGCGGTGGTCCACCCGTTCCTCGGCGAGACGGGCGAGCGCTTCGGTGCCGGTGTCGCTGGGCATGCAGGCCTCCTGATCTGGGTCGTTGCGCTGTATGCAACGTTCGTTGCGCATATCGCTTACTGCTGTCTAACATCTCGGCCAACACGGGGTCAACGGAGCCGCCGCCCCGGCACAGGACGAGGAGCCACCACCATCGTGACCGCCGACGGACATCTCAGCGCCGACCCCGACACCGTGAACACCGCGGATGTCGTGGATGTCATGGACGCCGTGGATGTCGTGGATGTGGTCGCGCTCGGCGAGTCCATGGTCACCTTCCTTCCCACCCGCCCCGGCCGCCTCGCCGACGTTCCCTCCTTCGACCGGGCCATCGGCGGAGCCGAGTCCAACGTGGCCTGCGCCCTGGCGGCCGCCGGGCACGCGACGCGCTGGGTGAGCCGGGTCGGCGCCGACGGCTTCGGGGACCACCTCGTCGAGGCGATCGGCGCGTACGGCGTCGACGTCGCCCACGTCCGCCGCGACACGACCCGCCCCACCGGCATCTACTTCCGCACCGCGGCCGACCGGGCGACCGACGCCCACGAGGTGGCGTACTACCGCGCCGGCTCGGCCGCTTCCGCCATGGCCGTGGACACGGTGGACCTGGCGGCGGCACGGTCCTGCCGGGTCCTGCACCTGTCGGGGATCACGGCGGCGCTGTCACCGGCCTGCCTGGAGCTGCTGCGCGAGCTGACGGCACCCGGCCCCGACCGCCCGCTGATCTCCTTCGACGTCAACTACCGCCCGGGTCTTTGGCGTGACGCCGACGGGCCGCGGGTGCTGCTGGAACTGGCGCGGCGCGCGGACATCGTGTTCGTCGGAGACGACGAGGCACGCGACGCCTGGGGGCTGCACGGCGCGGGATCCGTCAGGGGCGCGCTGCCCGAGCCGGAGATCGTCGTCGTCAAGCAGGGCAAGGGCGGAGCGACCGTCTTCGACAAGAACACCGACGGCCTGGAGGACGCCGACGGCACCGCGACCTCCGTCCGCGCCCCGAAGGTGGACGTCGTCGCCCACGTCGGTGCCGGCGACGCCTTCGCCGCCGGGTTCCTCTCCGCCACCCTGCGCGGCCTGTCCGTCCGGGACCGTCTCCGGCACGGCCACCTCATGGCCGCGGCCACCCTCACCACCCCCGGCGACCTCGGCCTCCCTCCGTCCCGAAGCCACGCCGACCGCCTGACCTCCCTGGACGACGACGCATGGGGGAGACTTCGACTCGGCCCCGGCTGGACGCAGGCCGAGCGGGCCACGGCCGAGCAGGCCACCGAGGAGGCGATCACCCCATGAGTCAGACCGTCGACCGCGCCCTGAGCATCCTGCCGTTGCTCGCCGAGGGCCCCGCCGACCTCGGGCAGGTCGCCGACCGTCTCGGCGTCCACAAGTCCACGGCGCTGCGCCTGCTGCGCACGCTGCACGAACACGGCCTGGTCTACCGCCAGTCCGACCAGCGCTACCGCCTCGGGGCCCGCCTCTTCGCCCTCGCGCAGGAGGCGATGGAGAACCTCGACATCCGCGAGATCGCCCACCCCCACCTGGCCCGGCTGAACGAGAGCTGCGGACACACCGTCCACCTCGCCGTGTACGAGGAGGGCGAGGTCCTCTACATCGACAAGGTGGAGAGCCGCTACCCGGTGCGGATGTACTCGCGGATCGGCAAACCGGTCGCCATCACGGTCGCCGCCGTCGCCAAGCTCCTCCTCGCCGACCTGCCCGAACACGAGCGCCGCGCCATCGCGGACAAGCTCGACTACCCCCTCTACACGGCCCGTTCCACACCCAACGCCGCCGCGTTCGCGCGGGAGTTGGAGAAGGTGCGCGAACAGGGCTGGGCCACCGACCTTGGCGGCCACGAGGAGTCCATCAACTGCGTCGCGGCCCCCATCCGCGGCGCCGACGGCCGCGTGGTCGCCGCGATGTCGGTCTCCGCGCCGAACGTCGTCGTCACCGCCGACGAACTCCTCACCCTGCTCCCGCAGGTCCGTCGTACCGCGGACGCGATCAGCGGCGAGTACTCCGGAAGAACCCCAGTGATGGCCCCCACGAAGGACCCCGCATGACCGACAAGACCGCGCTCACCCCGAAGACCCACACCACTCCGCCCGCGAAGTTCTCCCACGGCGTGAGGAAGGGCAACATCCTCCAGGTCGCCGGCCAGGTCGGCTTCCTGCCCGCCGAGGAGGGCAAGCCCCCCACGCCCGTCGGCCCGGCCCTGCGCGAGCAGACCCTCCAGACCTTCGCCAACGTCAAGGCGATCCTCGAGGAGGGCGGCGCGAGCTGGGACGACGTGATGATGATCCGCGTCTACCTCACCGACGTGGACCACTTCGCCGAGATGAACGAGATCTACAACGCCTACTTCGAGGAGCAGGGCCTCACCGCCCCGCCCGCCGCCCGCACGACGGTCTACGTCGGCCTGCCGGCCGGCCTCCTCATCGAGATCGACGCGCTCGCCGTCCTCGGCTGACGATCCCCCGACTCTCGTACCGCACGCACACGCACGGCACGGCGCCCCCAGGGGTGCCGTGCCGCGATCCTCCCTGCCCGAAAGCACCATGCCCTTACCCAGAGGACCCCCTCGTGACCCTCCCGCTCGCCGCTCCCGCACCCGCACCCGCCGCACCACCCCACACCGGAGGCCTGCTCGTCCTCCTCGACGGCACCGCAGGACTCCTCACGGTCGCCGCGATCGGCATCGCGCTGCTGCTGTTCCTGATCATCAAGGTCCGGTTGCAGCCCTTCGTCGCCCTGCTCGCCGTCTCCATATCCGTCGGCCTGCTCTCCGGCCTCTCGGTCACCGAACTCTTCGGCACGGTGCAGCGCTCCGACGCCGTCTCCACCATCGAGTCCGGCATGGGCGGCATCCTCGGACACGTCGCGATCATCATCGGCCTCGGCACCATGCTCGGCGCGATCCTCGAGGTCAGCGGCGGCGCCGAGGTGCTGGCCTCCCGCCTGCTGAACCTGTTCGGCGAGCGGCGCGCCCCTCTCGCCATGGGCCTGACCGGCCTGATCTTCGGCATCCCGGTCTTCTTCGACGTCGGCATCTTCGTCCTCGCGCCGATCGTCTACGCGGCCGCGAAGCGCGGCGGCAAGTCGATCCTGCTGTACTGCCTGCCCCTCCTGGCCGGCCTGTCCATGACCCACGCCTTCCTGCCCCCGCACCCCGGTCCGGTGGCCGCCGCCGGCCTCCTGCACGTCCAGCTCGGCTGGGTCATCTTCATGGGCATCGTCTGCGGCATCCCCGCCGTCCTCGCCGCCTGGGCGTACGCCGCCTGGGTCGGCAAGCGGATCTTCGTCGCCGTACCGCAGGACATGGTCGAGGCGGCCGAGGAGGCCAAGCAGGCCGTGGCCGAGGAGCAGCGCAAGGCCGGGGTCCGGCCGCAGGAGAGCCCGGTCCCGCTCGGCACCGTCCTCGCCATCATCGGTACGCCGCTGGTCCTCATCCTGGCCGCCACCTTCTCCTCGATCGCGCTGGACCCGTCCCCGGGCCGCTCGGTGCTGGAGTTCTTCGGCAGCCCCTTCGTCGCCCTCACCATCGCCCTGCTGCTCGCCTACTACCTGCTCGGCATCCGGCGCGGCTGGTCCCGCAAGTCTCTGGAGACGGTGTCGACGTCGTCCCTCAAGCCGGTCGGCAACATCCTGCTGGTGGTCGGCGCGGGCGGTGTCTTCGGTGCCGTCCTCAAGGCCAGCGGCGTCGCCCAGGCCCTGTCCGACACGTTCCACGGCGTGGGCCTGCCCGTGATCGTCCTGTCGTACCTGATCTCGCTGGTGCTCCGGGTCGCCCAGGGCTCGGCCACGGTCGCGATCGTGACGACGGCGGGCATCGTGGCCCCGCTGCTGACGGAGGGCCACTACTCGCAGGCCTTCATCGCCCTGGTCATCATGGCCATCTCCGCCGGCTCGATCTTCGCCTCCCACGTCAACGACGGCGGCTTCTGGATGGTGGCCAAGTACTTCGGCATCACCGAGCGCGACACCCTCAAGACCTGGACGGTGCTGGAGTCGGTGCTGTCGGTGGCGGGCTTCGCGGTGGCCGGTGTGGTCGGCGTGTTCGTGTGAACGTGACGCGAGTGACGCGCGGGACGGCCGGGCTGACTGGTTCCGGCACAGCAAAGTCGTCCATACTGCCGCCGTGGAGCAGCGCATAGGATCGAGCAGCCAGCCCCTGAAGGGTGAGCCCGTCAAGGGCGCCGGATTCGACCCGGCCTTCATCCCGGGAATCACCGCACCGACGTCCGCGGCGGCATCCGAGCCGCAGGACGCGAAGCCGACGGAGTCGCGGGCAGCGGCACCGGAGGCGGAGGACGCGCCGGAGTCGAAGGCCGCGTCGGAAGAGTCGACGGCCGAGGCGGAGGAGGCGACGGACGCGTCCAAGGACGAAGCCGAAGCTTCCGAAGTCACCGAGGCCACCGAAGCCACCGAGGGCTCCGAAGGCTCCGAAGACCAGGGCCAAGGCCCGGTGTTCGAGGCCTCCGACCGTCGCGCGAAGATCGTCGCGGACCGTGGCGGTGTCCGTCTCAGCCTGGACGAGGAGTCCTGCGAGTTCCGCTGGGACGAGATCGCCGCGGTCGAGACGGAGTCCCCCCGCTTCGGCAAGCGGTTCACCGTCACGGTGCACACCCCTGACCGCCGCTGGTTCCCGATAGAGATCGAGGCGACGGCCAGGGCGAGCTTCAAGGAGTGGGAGTCACAGCTGGACGCGGTGCTGGACGCCTACTTCGAGACGGACTGACCGAAGCGGCGCCCCCGGACCGCGTGTGCCGGGCCGTCACCCGACGGCCCGGCACACGCAGTCCGCCGTTCTGATGAAGGAGGTGGAGGCTCCGAGTGATCACACCGGCCGCCATGTGATCACCCCGTGCCCGGGCGGCAGCCCCTAGCGTCGGCTGCGCAGCAGCGATCCGAGCGCCAGACCCGTGCCCAGTCCGACAAGGGCACCCACCGATGTCCGCCATCCACGCGATGTCCCCGCAACGGACGCGGCAGGCGGGTCGGGGGCAAGGGGCGAGCGAGTCGGCGGTCCGGCAGCGACCGCGCGAGCGTGCTCCTCGCCCACGACGGCCACGAAGCGACGACCGACACGGCTCCCGGACGAGCGGGCGACCCACGAGGTACGAGCCCTGCTCCAGTAGTCGCGCCCCGCCTCTCCGGTGAACATCCCGGCAAGCATGTCCCTCAGCAGGCCCTCGCCGATGGTCCCTATTTCGAAGCCCATCCACGCGTAGTTCAGCATGAGATCGGCATACACGTGCCGCTTCCGCTCGTCGGGATCGACGATGTCCGTGTAGCCCCAGACAGGCTGGTAGAGCGCCATGTCGTCAAGCTCCAGGCGGACCAGCTCAAGGTAATAGCCGCGGATCCCCTGGATCTGTTCCGCCCTGGCCTGCCGGTTCTGAACGATCAGTGACGCGGCGACACCGGCCAACGCCAGCGCCGAGACGATCGCCGAAGTGAAGCCGTACGCAGCGCCGATCTGGCTCAGCCGGTTCCAGTCCACGCCCCTGGAGCCGGAGATCTCCTCCAGCGCGAAAGGCGACAACAAGACCACTGTCAGCGCGATCGCCGAGGCCGCCACCAGGCCCAGAGCCTTGCTGACCCAGCGCGCAACCGGACGATGACGAACTATCAGGTCGACCACCCCCAGACGGGCCTGCCTTGTGACCAGGCCGAGCGCGGGCAGCCTACTTCCAACCGCCGTGCCCGGCATCGCCCACCTCGCCACCCCAACCCGGCCTCGCCGGACGGCCAGCCGGTCAATCCCCGAAGTGTGCTTCGAAGTGGGTTTCCTTCAGGGCTTCGATGAAGGGCGTGAAGGCGGTGGTGGGGACGGTGAGGGTGGCTCGGGCGGGGGCCTTGGAGTCGCGGATGGCTATGTGGGTTCTCATGCGTGCGATTTCGACGCAGGCGTCGCCCTGGCCGCCGCCGGAGAAGGAGGACTTCTGCCAGGTGTCGGGGGTCGGCATGCTTACAGCTCCTTCGACAGACGGTGGATGAAGTCACGCGACCGACCGGGGTCGAGTGACACGGCTTCTACCCTATGGAAGAGCGCTCGGTATCGGTTGAGCTGGGCTTCGGCATCGATGAAGACCGGGCCACTGGGACCGTCACGGACGACCGTGTCCAGTTTGGGCACGGGGCCACCTGCGTACACCATCGCGCTTCCGGCTCCGCCGAAGTGGTCCAGATCGAAGGGGACTACCCGTACGGTGACGTGGTCGGCCTCGGAGAGTTCCAGGACGCGGGTGAGCTGAGTCCGTGCGGTGGATCGGTCCCCGACCCGGATCCGCAGCGCCCCCTCGTGAACTACCGCCATGTACGGGACCGGGTCCGGGCGCTCGATGACGACCCTGCGTTTCATCCGGTGATCGACCCACCGCTCGACTTCGCTCTTCGGGAACTCCGGGTTCACGTACGAGAAGAGGGAGCGAGCGTAATCCGCGCTCTGGAGAAGCCCTGGGACGTGCAGGAACTCCACGTCCCACCGGAATCGGGCGTGATGCTCCAGCTCGGGCAGATCCATGAACGGCGTAGGCAGCTGGCCCCGGTACTCCTCCCACCAGCCCTGTGTCCGGTCGATGGCGATCGCTGCCAGGCCGTCGATGAACTCTCCGTCGACACAGGCGTAGTTGGCAGCCATGCGACGCAGGCGCTGCTCACTCACTCCTGAGGTGCCGGCCTCGATCTGGCTGATCTGAACGGAGTTCACGCCGAGCAACGCCGCTGCCTCACGAGAGCTGAGGCCCGCCGCCTCGCGGAGCCTGCGCAGCTCCACGGCCAGCCGCATCTGCCGCGCTGTGGGCTCGCGCTTGGTCCCCATCGGCCGCTCCTCGGTTCAACGCGCCTGTCCATGCACCTCGTTCGGGGGTCAGATTACGGGATCACCTTGCCGACTCTTAATTCTAAGGTCTACCGTCGGTGACGAGACGCGCACGTTGCGGAAGTGCACCGCTTCGTCCTGCCATGACGGCTGCGGCAATGCCACCGTGCGTGAAATCCCCGCAATCTGAACGGAGCTGAGGACGCATGCCCGAAACCTGGGACTACACCCTCTACATCCCGAACGACCTCAGAGCCGTCACGGTCTGTCGCCGCACCCTGCGCCTGATCCTGACGATGCACGGGTTGATCGGAGTGGTGGACACGGCGGAACTCCTGGCGACGGAGCTGGTGGCCAACGCCGTACGCCACACCAAGGGGCCGGCCGCCCTCCGCGTCCGCAGGACGGGCGAGGGGGTGATCTGGATCGGAGCCTGGGACACGGACCCCGCGCCCCCCGATCCCCCGCGGCCACTCGACCACCTCGCCGAACTGGAGGAGGAAGGGCGAGGCCTCGCGCTGGTACGGGCCTGCGCGGAGGTGTGGGGCTGGCAGCCGTCGGCCCGGTTCGGAAACAAGGGGAAGTTCGTGTGGTGCGAACTTGTGGCGGCATAGCTCGTTGATCACGTCGTACGGAAAGGAGAGCTGATGGTCGGCTCGTCGCATGAGGCGCTGCACCGCATCTTCCAGAAGGATCCCGAGCTGCTGACCAAGGCGTTACAGCGGGTGCTGGACGTGCCGTTTCCCAAGCCTCGGGAGATCGCCGCGCTGAACGTGGATCTCACGGAGGTCGAACCGGTCGAGCGGCGCGTGGACACGCTGCTGCGGGCGGAGACGGACGAGGGGACGTATCTCCTCGTGGTCGAGTCCCAGAGCAAGGTGGACGAGCGGAAGCGGGGCAGCTGGCCCTACTACCTCTCATTCCTGTACGAGAAGTACCGCTGCGAACCGGTGCTCATCGTCATCACGCAGAGCAGCGCTACGGCGCGGTGGGCGTCGCGTCCGATCCAGCTGGGCTTTCCCGGCTGGTACTCGCTCACCGTGCGTCCGCTCGTGCTGGGCCCGGACAACGTGCCGGTGATCACCGACGAACGCCAGGCGATGCAGGACCCGTCCCTCGCTGTGCTCTCGGCCATGACACATGGGCGGGGGCCACAGGCGGCAGCCATACTGGAATCCCTGGTGGCTGCTCTGCGGACCATCGACTCCGACAGTGCCGCGGCCTTCGTGCAGTTCGTCGACTCGTGCCTGACCGATCCTCAGGCGAAGCAGATCTGGAGGGACCTGATGACGGCGACCCAGTACTTCTGGCGACACCAGCTGGCAGAGCAGGTGCGTGAGGAGGGGCGTGAGGAAGGTCTTGAGCGAGGGCGTGAGGAAGGTCTTGAACGAGGGCGCGAGGAAGGTCTTGAGCAAGGTCTTGAGCGAGGTCTTGAGGAAGGACGTCAACGGCTCCGCGAGATGATCCTCCGCATTCTGGAGTCGCGCGGCATCCCAGTGGCGGACGCGGTCCGCGAGCGAGTGAGCGCCGGCACAGACCTGGGCCAGCTCGATTTCTGGGCCGAGCGGGCGTTGCACGTGGCCGATGCGGCGGAGCTGTTCATCGAAGCGTGACCGGACGGGCTGAGGGCGCGCCGGTGGTGAGTGGAAGGTCAGGGCCAGAAGTCCCAGGCAAAGTCACGGGTCAGATGGCTGACTGCGCGTCTTTGGGCGGTCTGGGTCTTCCACTTGTTGCCGGCATGGCGTGCCGCTGCCCCGGGTTCAATCGTGCAGTTCGTCGACTCGTACCTGACCGGTCCTCAGGCGAAGCAGATCTGGAGGGACCTGATGACGGCGATCCAGTACTTCTGGCGACACCAGCTGGCCGAGCAGGTGCGCGGGGAGGGGCGTGAAGAAGGGCTTGAGCAAGGACGCCAGAAGCTCCGCAACCTGATCTTTCGCATTCTGGAGTCGCGCGGCCTCCTGATGACAGACGCTGTCCGCGAGCGCGTTGAGGGCTGCACTGACCTCGGCCAGTTGGAGGTCTGGGCCCAGCGGGCGGTGCACACCACGGATGCGGCGGAGCTGATCGAAGAGGGGTGAATGATCGATAAGGGCGGGGTGCTGGGACTGTGTCGGGCCGTGACATCGGGGCACAAAATGCGTGGAGCGCGCACGGCCCGAACTGCTTAGCGTGTTTGGGCCTGATCCGGCGTGGGCGCCCTCATGCCGAGTCGCTCGCACTGTGATGCGCAATACGCGGCTGATGCGAGATTGTTCTTTACTCGCCGAATTCCGCAGTGAGTGCTTGTGAGGCCTGCTGAGAGGACAGTAGATATACTCGGAATGTGGGCTTTTCTTGACCGGGAAGATCCGGCTTTGCGGCCCAATATTTTACTGTATCTGTCAATGCTCGATGGAAAATAGCACGTTCTTCGGGACTGCTCGAGAGTGCGAATTCAGCGTCGTCGACGGTCAGTAGAAAATGGGTGGCCGAAATCCAGTTAAGATCCTGCAGGCAATCACGCAGGGCGTCCCAGTTCCAGCCGAAGTAGTCGGGTAGGCGGAAGTGTTCGTAAAATTGAGCAAAGGCCCCATCGGAGTGGGTCATTTCCCGTCCTGCCATCCTGGCGGAGTAGATGAGTCCGCTGGGCGGTAGGGCTCGGGTCACGAGCGTCTCCGTCGTATCGGGAATCACGTCAAGCCACGGACCCGACGTGCTCCACAAAGTGAAATCCTTCATCGCCCCTTCTCCATGACGATATAGGTCTGATAATGGGTGGGGGAGTAGTACGCGGATCCGTCGGATCCTGTCACGATACGCTCTCCACCCGGAGTTGGATTCAGCGGAGATTGAACGGTTCCCCATTCAGTATAACTGATGGGGTTTCCTTGACTGTCGAACTCAGGGAGCTTGTATCCCCCACCCTTTCCGCTGTTCTCGAACGGTCGAGGGGTGGAAGGTCCCATGTGCTGGGGGCCGGCGCCCTGCGCTTCGACGCCGAATTCTCTGATGTCCTGGAGGACGGCCTGAGATTCCGGCGGAACTTGAGTAGGTATCCAGCCCTTGAGTTTTGATGTGTCTCCTAGGGTCTGGCCGACTGTGCAATTCGGTGAGAGGCCAAGCGGATCGCTCCATGTGTGCGGATTATGGATATATGTGCTGGGGTTGGGTGTTGGTGTGAGCCCGAGGGGGTCTGAGGTGAGGTACCGCGCGGTTTCGGGGTCGTAATGGCGGAAGTAGTTGTAGTGGAGGCCGGTTTCGGGGTCGAAGTACTGGCCCGGGAAGCGTAGAGGTGTGTAGGCGGTGCTGTCGGCGGCCCATGCCGTCGTTCCCCACAGGGTGCTGCGGGTGTGCCACGCGATCTCGCCCTGTTCGTCTATGAGTTCACTGGGGGTGCCGACCAGGTCGGTGACGATGGCGAAGAAGCGGGAGTCGATCTCGTCCTGGGGAGCGTCGGGGGCGGTGATGCGCTCTGTTTGGGCGAGGGGGCGCAGGCCCTGGTGGTCCCAGGTAAGGGTGATGGGGTTGGGCAGGTCAGGTGACGTCGTCGTCTGTTCGCAGAGGGTGGTGCCGTCCCAGGTGAAGTCGACGCGTTCGACGACCGTTTCGCCGTCGAATGCCAGGCGGAGTTTCGCAGTGCGGCGGCCGAGGGGGTCGTAGGTGTAACGCCAGCGGGTTCCGTCAGGAGTCACCACTGACGTCAGGCGGTCCTCGGTGTCCCATGTGTAGCGCCATGTGTCCGGCTTGCGGGACAGGCGGGTTTTCTGGCGGAGTGTGATGCGGCCGAGGGCGTCGTGTTCGTAGCGGACGTTTCCGGCGCGATTGATGCGTGTGCCCGTGTAGGTGCGGGGGCCGACGGCTTCTTGGCCGGGGTGGTCCGCCGGCCACTGCGCCTGGGTCTGGTTGCCCGCCTCGTCGTAGGCGTACCGCTCCGTCCAGTTCGCTGCGTGTACCGCCGTTACTCGGCCCGCCGCGTCCAGGTCGAAGGTGCGGGAGCCGTTGCGGCTGTCGTCGATTCCTATCAGGTTGCCGTCGGCGCGGTAGGAGTACGCGCGGTGCTGCACCGTGCGCCCGCCCCTCCCGGTCACGGACTGGGTGGTCAGACACCCCATGTCGTTTGGTGTCAAGCGGCATGTGGCTGGGCGTGGTGCGACCAGGCGGTCGCTTCGTTGTAGTGGGTGCGGGTTTTGA